>CAZHJW010000025.1:0-20147 GCA_964533265.1 uncultured Pedosphaera sp. | reverse complement strand
GTGCTGACTGGGGCAACCGGGTCAGTCAGTTCGAAAAAGGCCTGGCTTTTCAGGAAGGATTCGAGGTTGAGAAAGATTTGAAAAAAGCCCTCTTCTGGTATGAAGCCGCTGCCACGCAAACCAACCACATCGTGGAGCCCAACCAAACCATTATAGACATTGCCGATCGCTATGGCGTTATAATCCGGGATATGAACGCCCTTAACCCGAAGATGGACGTTGATAACCTGAAGACGAAAGAGAAAATCATCATTCCCGGTTACGCAAAGGCCATGTACCACGCTGGAGTCTTACACGAAAATGGAAAAGGGGGAATAGAACGCAATAACGCCATAGCAGCCAAGTGGTACCACGCCGGTGCCGAGGCGGGAGATGCACTGGCGCAATTCTCCTATGCCTATGCACTGGAAAAAGGACTGGGAACCGATGTCGATGTAAAAAAGGCCGCCAACTGGTATCGGCTCAGTGCCGAAAGAGGCATTGGCTCAGCACAACAAAACTTAGCCCAGCTCTACTTTCAGGGAATTGGGGTAGACAAAGATCTTAGCGAGGCTTACCGGTGGTATAGCTTGGCATCAGAATATTTGGAATATGACGCGGCGGGAGCTGGAGAAAACGCAGAACAGGAAAAAGCCCAGCTTGAAAAGGCGATTAAAACCTGCGGTGAATCTCTAGCTCCAGCAGAACGCATCCGGGTCGATCGACTAATCGAGTCATTTGAGCCATCCCGCTAATTATGGATATCTGGAACGAAATCGTTCTCCCGCGATTGCAGCATCTCACGGTAATGGAGTATTTTACCTTTGCGGTTAATGCGTTGGTCTATTGCTTCTCCAAGAGTATTGCCTCTCATTATGGTGAGATTAAAGACGAAGCTAAAATGCGGTCGCGGTTGCGCATCCTGCATGGTTTCAACCTTACCGTATTCATCACATTTGTGATTTCACTGGCCGTTAATGATGATCGTTTTCCAGCCGATCAAATCAGCCAAACCAGTCTCACACTATTGGTCACCTATCTTCTGATCCACCTGGCTGAAGTACTGCTTCTGTCACGTTATGGAAAAGCCATCACAGTAATGGGTTATACCCGCAGGGTTGAAACCTCCACCTCCCGTACACTCGAACTGGTCGCCTGCGGAGTCATTCTGATCAGCATGATGATCGTCCTGATCAATGTATGGGGCCTCACTAGCTCCCTGCAAACAACCGGTGTCGTTGGTTTTCTCGCGGTACTCGTCTTCACGACCAAGGACTATTGGTTGCGCGATTTTCTCAGTGGGATTCTCTTGATCAGTGGCGACCGGATGCAACGTGGAGACGTCATCTCCATACCTGCTGAAAATATTCTTGGTATTATTTTAGAGATCCGAGGCCTCCAAACCAGTATTCGCGATCTGGTTCGCGGACACGACATCGAGATACCCAATTCCAGCCTGCTCAAACATCGTGTTGATTTTTTTAAGGAAAATCCAGGTGGCCCATTCCGCGATTATGTCGATTTTAAGATCGGGTACAACACCCCACCAGCTAGCATAAATAAATTCCTAAAATCTGTTTTCAATAAAGCCTGTAAAGAGAGTGAAGGAATAGATACGGATAAGGAGCCACGTATTGCCTTAAAAGAAAACGAGGATCATTCAGCCCGGTGGCGGTTGGCTTACGTATTGAAAAGCCCTCATCAGCTGCTTTCCATTCGTGATGCAGTAAACCTTGCGGCCTACGAGCTGCAGGATGAATTCGACCTCAGTGTCAGCACGCCGGTCACTGTCGAGATGCAAAACAAAGATTAGCCCTGTTCTTGGGCAATCTCTTTGGCGAAGTATGTCAGAATTAGATCTGCCCCAGCGCGCTTGATGGCAAGCAGAGATTCATCACGCGTCTTTTTGTAATCCAGCCAACCATTTTGCGCAGCAGCATGAATTTGCGCGTACTCGCCGGATACCTGATAAGCCGCCACAGGCAAATCGGTGGATTGCGCCACTTCGTTGATGATATCCAGGTACGCGCCGGCTGGCTTAACCATCAGGATGTCCGCCCCCTCGTCCTCATCCAACATTGCCTCCATCATTGACTCCCGCGGATTGGCCGGATTGAGCTGGTAGGTGCGCTTGTCTAGATACGACTCCCCCGCCGCCGGCTGGCTGCCTACGGCATCACGGAACGGCCCGTAAAATGCGGAGGCAAATTTCACCGCATAGGACAGGATAACTACTCCGGTGTGACCCGCATCATCGAGCGCCTCGCGGATGGCACCTACGCGACCATCCATCATATCCGAGGGAGCCACCCAATCCACTCCAGCCTCAGCTTGTACAACCGCCATCTGGGCAAGAATCTTCACGGTCGCATCATTATCCACATCGGTGCTGTCGCTATTCAGAACACCGTCATGCCCGTGACTCGTGTAGGGATCCAAAGCAACATCAGTGATGACAATCAATTCGGGCAATACATCCTTTACTGCACGCACTGCACGGAGCACAAGGCAGTCTGGATTGAGGGATTCACTGCCTGTGTCATCCTTTTTCTCCGGAGGTGTCACCGGAAAAAGTGCCACTGCCTTGATTCCAGCCCCATAGGCGGCGCGGCATTCATCCAACAGACCGGAGATGGGATGTCGTTTCACGCCGGGCATGGAGGGCACATCCTCCGCGTCTCCATCTTCCTTCACGAAGAGCGGATATATGAAATCATTCACCGTCACGCACGTTTCCTGCATCAAGTCTCTCACGCCGCCATTTTGGCGTAATCGGCGTGGTCGACGCGAAAAAAGTGGAAAGTCCTTGCCCATGGGAAACGCGCATTAAATACAAAAACACTGAAAATTCAAGCCAATTCACTTGCGATTCACCGTTTTAGAGACTAGGTTTTTTTCTGACAGAAATAGGTAATAAGGTTGGTATTATGGGTAAAGAAACTTGGGAAAAACGATGAACTTTACGAACAAAAACACGTCTTTGGACAGAAGAGCCTTCACACTGATCGAATTACTCGTGGTGATTGCGATCATCGGTATTCTAGCCAGTATGCTTCTACCCACGCTGGCCGGAGGCCTGCGCAAGGCAAAGCGGATCAAATGCGTTGCTAATCTCAAGCAGATTGGCGCGGGCATGATCATGTTCGCCCAAGACAATGACGACCGCCTTCCCTGGCAACTCACACCCAGTGGTCAGGCAGAACATTTTGCAGCACATTATGCAGTCGATCCAGGATCCGTATTTGGATGCCGCGGCTTAAAACGGAACATCGTTACTCCAAAAATTTTGTGGTCCCCTTGTGATGCAGAGCGGCAGGCAGCTCAGGAATATGCCATCCTGGATTGGGATAAGTATAAGACTCGCGAAGGGCGCCCCATACCCAACAAAGCCATTAGCTATGTCTTCTGCGAAGGAGGTGATACAGGAAGGCCAATGTCAGTACTTGCGCTAACGAGGAACCTCTCCCATGACAACCTGACCGATGCCCGCTGGGTTGGTGCAGATGAGCGCGTTGACAAGCAGGGAAATCCGCCGAAAAATGCCATGACCGGTCTCTTTGAAAGCCAAGGCCAAATGGCATTGGCTGATGGTAGTGCCAAGCTTTCTCAGGACAGCGATTTGAGTAGTGCTGGAATGATTGTGAAACCTCACATCCTGTCCCGTGGTGGAGTTACACTTGGAAATGCCAGCACACGTATTTTGACCGGGCAAGGGGGTAAAATTCAGACAAAACGGGTGCTGAGTGGGTTAAATGCGACTCTCGCCACTGCAACACAACAAAATAAAATTATATACCTGTTATTCACCGGCTCAGATTGGTGTCCTCCCTGTATAAGCCTCGAGTTAAAAGTACTTCAGAGCCCTCAATGGCAACAATTAACCCAAAACAGCGTCCTCACTTACACCTGTGATTTTCCAGTAAAAAAACAGCTTTCTCCCCAAACCGTGCAGGAAAACAACCGGCTAGCCAAAAGCTTTAATGTCACCTCCTATCCCACCCAAATTATACTGGGACCAACCGGGAAAGAACTGGATCGTAGGCAAGGCTACAGTGCCGGACCCGTTACCCCATACGTCAACTGGGTTAATTCTTTTGTCATCCCCACTCAAGGGCAGCCGGTGCAATAGTTCCAGCAATTGCCAACAGTGTTCTGATCAGTTAGAGTTCTTCCACTGTGCAGAACGAATCAATTCCTAAATGGTTGATCGGCCTTGGCGTGGTCGGGCTGCTACTCGTCGTACTAATGGTACGATACTTACTCCTTCCCGAGGACCACAAGCTTACCTTCGCAGCAGGACAGCCCGGTGGACTCTATCATGAACTTGCATTGGTACTCGCAAAAGAAATCGAAGCTGCCCAACCGCAAATCAAAATAGAAGTCATTAAGACTAAGGGTAGTCTAGACAACGTTGAACAACTACAGAAAGAAACAGCGCATATTGCGCTCCTCCAAAATGATACCAAAGCAGGCGCGCAAATTCGCAGTATCACGGCCATCCACTCAGAACTGTTACATTTCCTCTTTCACCGCGAGGCGGGAATTCGATCGCTTCGTGATCTAACAGGTAAAAAAATCGCTGTCGGACCGAAGGGTAGCGGTTCTGAGCAATTCACTCGTGAGATCTTCCATTACCTAGGTGTTCCTATTAAAGAATTAACTATTGTTCATCTCCCACTTGACACAGCAACTCAGCAGTTGGTGTCTGGTGAAATAGATGCCCTCATGTTTCTAACGGGACTCGGAAATCAGGCTTGTACCAAGGCCCTCCAGTCAGGCCAAGTCGAACTCGCACACCTCGTTGTTCCTCCAGATAATGGCGGCGAATCAGACAGCAAATCCTGGGCTCGCGATTTGGCGGAAGGATTCCGTGTACATTATCCATACGTCACCGCGCACACCATCCCTTTACTCGCCTACCCAGGGTTAAACGGAAGACCCGGTCATCCCAAAAAACCAATCCCCACCGTTGGCGTGAAAGCCATACTCGCCTGCCATAAATCCTTACCTGAAGAATTGGTGGAGACCATCACCCGTACCATTTTTGAACATCGTGCTGTGCTTTCCCAAAAACACTCGTCCTTTAGTAAGCTTGATGAACAAAAATCCACCCTACAACTACAATTTCCAGTGCATGTGGGTGCAGAAAACTATCTACGGCGCGATGAACCTGGATTCCTCGTCAAATATGCTGAAGCCATGGGTTTTGTGATATCCACTACTATTCTTCTTTGGGGTTTCGTGAGTGGGTTTCGCAAGTGGCTACTTCAAAAGCGCAAGGATCGGATTGATATATATTATCAAGCCATAGACAGCATCATGGGGCGCCTTCGGGAAGGCGAGGACACAATTGATAACCTTGAGGAGGAACTCATTACATTGCAAAAAGATGCTCTCAGTGAGCTGGTGCAGGAAAAACTGGCTGCCGACGAGTCGTTTGTAATATACCTGAATATGGCTAATGGCTGCCAGCAGCTACTCGCACAAAAAAAACAATCAGAGCGCCAGGGCGTTTAATCTGTCGCTGTTTCAATTGGAAAATTCCCCCAACCGCCTTATTTCAAGCGCTTGATGCTCACATTGCGGAACTGTACCGCCGCGCCGTGACCGGCGAATCCAAAATGCCCTTTCGTACGGGTACGACCCTTGAATTTCGCAATGGGAGCCATGGGATTTTCAACCTTGCTTAAATCAGCATTCAGTATGGTTACCCCATTGAGTTCCACATGGATGGTCGAACCTTTCACCGTAACCTCCTGATAATTCCATTCGCCCGGCTCCCTCAAATATCCCCGGTGCGCTGCCGCCATGCCGTAGGCCGATCCATGGTATTGCTGTGTCTTTAGCTTCGCATAACCCGGTGCGGTATTATCGAGAACTTGTAACTCACACATCCCTACATAAGCAGTATCTCCCTTGCCGGGATAACGGATAGCCAAGCCATTATTGCCACCTTTTGGGATTTTGATCTCCATCTTCGCCACAAAGTCACCGTATTCCTCTTTCGTGTAAACTGTGCCTCCCTTGCCTTTCTTGCAGGCCAAGGCACCATCTACAACCTGATAATTATCAATCGGCCCAGCCCATCCACTCATGTCAGATCCATTAAATATCTGCTTGAACCCCTTGGTGGTGGCTTGTGCAAGATACTCATTTGCCTCTTTGGGTTCAATTTCGCGAATAAATATATTGCGCCAGCGAATTTCTCCTCCATGAGTTTGTAATTCAATCGGTCCACGACGTATTACAGGCTTTTGCTTGCCAAGAGGATTCTTTCGATCCCAAAAATTGTTCAGCCTTGCGTGCTCAATAATCAGTTTACCATTCAACCAAATTGTCACCCGTTCGCCCACCATAATGATCCGGAAACTGTTCCATTGTCCAAAAGGCTTGTCAGCCAGCATCTTGGGATCCTTGCCTGAATCACCCTTTGGGTTATTCCACAAGCCACCCGAACCTTTGTCCGCCCCGATGTTCCATTTTCCTCCTTCCTTGGTGTAGTCCCAAATTTGAACCTGCGGAATGCCACGCAGATAGATTCCGCTATCGGCTTTGGCCACGGTTTTGTAATCAACATACAACTCAAAGTCACCGTAGTTTTTCTCCGTACTCAGATAAAGACCATGGCCATCATTCACCAGTTCACCATTCTCGACACTCCAGTGCTCATTGATATCCTTGAGGCTATCAGCCTTTTTCTTGGCAAACGCATCCTTTTCAAGTGCCATCCACTTGGCCGGATCCTCGGTCTTCAGACCCCACCAACCAGTGAGATCTTTGCCATTGAATAACGCGGTAAAACCCTTGGGGGGCTGATTAAGCGCCGCACCTTGCAAAGTAACAGCGGCGAGTAGGAATACAGGAATAAGTTTCATGATAAAAACGTTCGTGGAACGGCCTGATAATGAGCAGGTCACACATGATTGCAAGCCCTTCCAGCCTTCTTTTGCTTCTTAGCCAATCTTAGGCAAACTTGCGGCCGCAACCGCTTGACCGTGGCGTTTTTCCATTTCGTCCGGAATATGGAACTTGATGCGCTTGGCCAGTTCGGGGAATTCCGCCACCATCACTTCTTTGGACCGCTCAATAATCAACTCTCCGCCCGGACCACTAGTCACGCGGCCTAAGAGCAGCACATATTCAAAATCATAGAATTCGGCGTAGTGTGCCAGCGAGTAGCCCAGATAAATTCCAATGGCATCATAGATCTTGTGTGCGCGCTCATCACCTGCCTCCATGAGCTTCTGCACGATCTTTAATTGCTCAGGCAGTTTCAGATCCTTGTCGTATTCGATGCCCGAAGCAGGCAGGAGACGGCCCACAGCCTGTTGCGAGAAATACTGTGCACCACAGCCAAGGTCACCGCTCCATTCATCAGCCGGAGCTGATGGATGAAGATCCACAGGCGCAAAGGCCAATTCGCTGAGCCAGGTTGTAATATTTCCATCCATGTCAATGTAGCCACCACCTTGGCTGGTCCCCATGGCAATACCGAGCACCCCATTCTTTTTAAGCGCCATGGATCCAGCGAGTGCGGTCACCTCTCCATCGTTAATCACCTCGAGTGGGGCGTTCCATTCCTCACTGATTTTCAGGAACATATCGCGCACCTTAGCATCAAAATCTTCCGGACCGACTCCCCGAAACAGTGACGCCCATGTCACGCGGTTGTGCGAATAGCACCCGGCCGCGCTGCCACCGATGGCATCCACACGCGGCAAATGTTCAGCCGCCCGTTTCAGTGAATCCTTGATGCCTTCATAGTGATAGTTAGGATTGGGCTCAAAATAGGGGTCCCAAACAATTTCTTCACTGAATTTCACCTCACCATCGACCACGGCGGCAGCCTTGCGGTCGCTACCACCCAAATCAAATCCAATACGGCAGCCATCCAAATGCCGTCCGATCGGCCGAGCTTGCGAATTCTCTGCTGGCAACTCGGAACAGGCCACCACTTCGAGTGCATGACCATTATTCTTGACGCCAATAACGTCATCATCGAATTTGCCAAACTTATTCGTCTGGTAGTATTCTTGCAACTGCTGCACGTATGCATCGGCTCCACTCAGGTGAATCTTCCAGCCGCCACGTTGCCACAACAGAAACTTCACTATGCGTTCGAGATGACGAAAGTTGTTATTCGACAATTCATGGTCGCTAGCAAACAGGACTGTTTGATAGTGAAACACAGAACCATCTGCCTGCTCGAGCGCAATACCCACCTCCACTGCCGAGCCCGTATCGCGGGCGACTGACTCGAAAGCGCGATTGGCCAATACCGCGGGCCGATAGGTCGGGTGCAGTTCTGGAAGAAACTTCGGTTCGGGCAATAGATTCACTTCACTCATTTTTTTGGGGCACGCATCCTCTTCTGTTTGGCCAACCATTGCAAGGCCGCTTGGGCGATAATTTCGTGTCCGCCTTGAAAAATAGTAACCCGGACCGCCCCCGATCTCCTGCGAAAAAGCACGATTTTTTTGCCGTAATCCCGATCAACCGGTGCATGTCCATGGAGAGCCTCTGGCACCTTGGCTGTCCGTGTAAATTCCCCAATCAGATCGATGCTAATACGATCTTTCCCATGTGCCAGAATATTAAACGCCTCGAGCGAATGGCTAATCGGCACACTCCCGTTGTGTCCATCTGTAATGCCGGCATTGATATCGAGGTTTACCCCTTTGGCACGAGCAAGGTAGGTAATCACTGAACGCTTGCGAGCCTCTGCCAAAGCCTTGCTGCCAGGCATCGGTTTGCCGCCAATGGATTTTTCAATTTCTTTTGCATACCGAAGTTTGCGCTGAGTGGTTTGATGATGCCATTTCGCGAGATCGGAGATCGGCACCCAAGAGGACACTCCCGCCCAGAGTTCGGGTGCTCGGCCAGCCATGAGTAAGCTCGCATATCCTCCTCCCGAGGCACCCACAAGATAAATACGGTTCTCATCTACGTTCGAATTTTTCTTCGCGTACTCCACTGCACTGAGAATGTCTTGGACAACCAGCTCCGAACCGGTTGCAGCGGGTCTTCGGTTAGGCCCTCGAAAATCTGGATGAATAAAATTCCATTTTTTATCAATGCACCACTTGGCGTAGGGAATACTCCCAGTTTGGCGGTAATCGCCCGACCAAGTGTGTAGCCCCACTAATAAAGGCCTCGGCTCATCCTTCATTAAAGGAAAATAAATCAATGCCCGCTGTTGTGTCTGATCAGCTTTACTCAGATATTTGATTTCATTAACAGATTCAGGCCATCCCTTCGGTGCAGCCAAAATCCCAGTGGTAATCAGCAATAAAGAGATAAGTGCTTTCATGGCGAACAGTTTGCCAAAGTCACACATTACGAAAAGTCTTTTCCGATTGAATTCGATGAATAGGATTAGCCGCGTGTCACGCATAAGAATTGCCGCAATCGATGAAGTTGAGGAAGGGAAAACAATGAAGTTTTCCTTTACCCGCGGCAAACGTCCTCAAGAGGGATTTGTGGGACGTTTCAAAGGGGAGCTCTTTGCCTATGAAAACACCTGTCGACACATTCCAATTACACTCGATTACGGTGACAACCGCTTCTTTGACACCAAGGGTGAAGTCATTATGTGCCAAACTCATGGCGCGGTGTATGAGCCAGACACCGGCCTCTGCACACGCGGCCCTTGCGCGGGCGCAAGCCTGTACGCGCTGGAGGTAATTGTGGAAGACGGCGTATTGTGGTTCGACGAAAGCCAGTCTTAGCTGATCACGCCTTTCACCACTTTTCCATGGACATCGGTGAGGCGGTATTTGCGACCTTGGAAGCGGTAATGGAGCTTTTCATGATCCATACCAAGAAGGTGTAGAATAGTCGCCTGCAGATCGTGGATGTGGACTTTGTCCTCGGCGACCTTGAAGCCGAGCTCATCACTAGCGCCGTAGGTGATACCACCCTTAGCTCCACCGCCGGCCATCCACTGAGTGTACACATCCGGGTAGTGGTCGCGACCCAGCACCTTGCTCTTGGCGGTGCGGCCTTCGCGAAACGGGGTACGTCCAAATTCACCACCCCACACGATGAGTGTTTCATCCAGCAACCCGCGTTGCTTAAGATCGCGGATGAGCGCCGCCACGGGTTTATCCATTGTCTTGCATTTATTGCGAAGTCCGTCACCAAGACCAGTAGGGGCACCCGTGCCGTGGAAATCCCAACCCCAGTCAAAGAGATGCACGAAGCGCACGCCCTTCTCCACAAGCCGCCGTGCCAGCAGAATATTATTGGCTAAACTGCCCGAACCTGGCTTAGCACCGTAATCATCGAGGACGTGTTTAGGCTCCTTCGATATATCCATCACCTCCGGCACACTCGCCTGCATCCGAAAGGCCATCTCGTACTGTGCAATGCGAGTGAGCGTCTCGGGGCTGCCAAGTTCCGCGGCTTGCAGGCGGTTCAGATCATTAAGTGCATCAAGGCTCTTGCGACGCTGGTCCCGACTCATCCCCTTCGGATTGGAAACGTACAAGACCGGATCGCCCTTGGAACGACACTGTACGCCCTGAAACACGCTGGGCAGAAAACCGCTTCCGAAAGAGTTTTTGCCGCCATTAGGCTGCGTGCCACTGGAGATCAATGCCATGAAACCAGGAAGGTTTTGATTCTCACTACCCAGACCATACGTCACCCACGAACCCATACTCGGCCGGCCCTCGCGTGCGCTGCCTGTGTAAGCCAGCAGCTCCGCGGGAGCATGATTAAACTGGTCAGTCGTCATTGACTTAATGAATGCAATATCGTCAACCTGCTTAGCCAGTTCTGGCAACGCATCACTAAGCCAAGCGCCACTTTGACCGTACTTCGCAAACTTGTGAGGAGTACCCATCAGTTTCGGCACGCCCGAGGTAAAGGCAAACCGACGACCCTTTAGGTATTCATCCGGACAATTCTCACCATCGCGCTTTTGCAGCTGCGGTTTGTAATCATACAAGTCCAGGCTAGGCGGCGAGCCGGTCATGTGGAGATAAATCACATTCTTGGCCTTGGGCGCAAAGTGCGACTTACGCGGCGCAAGCGGCTGCATGGGTTCAAAGGCCACGTCAGCAAATGCGGTGCCGCCCATCATTGAAGCCATGGCAACAGTACCGAGACCCATGCTGGCATCACCTAAAAATTGTCGGCGCGTTTGGTGCAGAAGGCTTTCGTGTTGCATATTCATCATCGGGTTAAAGTTAACGTTTCATGAACATTTCGTCGAGATTCAACAAGACATTGCCGACCACCGTCAACGCCGCCAATTCTTCAGTCTTCATTTCTGCGGGCAAAGGGCCGAGCGGGTCGGTGGCCATCAATTTGGCTGCGACCGCGTCCTTTTGATAATCAGCAAGTAACTCCGTGTAGAGCGAAACGAGACGGCTAACCTCAGCACGCTTTGGTGGGCGTGAAAGGCAGAGTTTAATTCCAAAGGAAACTCGCTCGTGTGGTGTGGCACCGCCTTCCTTCACAATACGGCGCGCTAGTGCCTGCGCGGCCTCGACGTACACGGGGTCATTCATTGTCACTAACGCCTGCAATGGCGTATTGGTTGGGACACGGCGCACAGTGCACACGTTGCGGTTGGGCGCGTCGAAGGCCGTCATGGAGGGATACGGATTAGTGCGGCGCCAATGAGTGTAGATGCCACGGCGGTATTTATCTTCACCGCCACTAGTCTTCCAGTCCATCCCAGGACCAAAGGCGGCTGACACCCCAAAACTTGGTTGGTAAGGTTTCACTGGCACGCCATACATTTTACTGCTGAGCAATCCGCTGACTGCCAATGACTGATCGCGGATCATTTCTGCGGTGAGGCGAAGGCGTGGGCCATGCGCGTAGAATCGGTTGGCGGGATCGTTTTCAATGTGTTTAGGTGTGATCTTTGAGCTTTGGAGATAAGTGGCACTGGTGACCAAAAGTTTCAGAAACGCCTTGGTGTCCCATTTTAGCCTGACGAGCTCGGTGGCAAGCCAGTCGAGTAACTCCGGATGCGAAGGCAACTCCCCCTGCGAACCAAATTCCTCGCTGGTACGTACGAGGCCCGTGCCAAAGATGGACTCCCAGTAGCGGTTGGCGATAACGCGTGCAGTGAGTGGGTTGCGGTCATCGAGAATCCACTCAGCCAATGCGAGACGGTTGGGTTTCCCTCCCTTCATGGGCACTCCAAATACCGCCGGCACTCCCTCACTTACGCGCCCTTCGGTCACCTTGTAATTACCGCGCACCTGGATGTGTGTCGCGCGCGACTTGGCCATCTCCTTCATCACCGGTACTGTGGTTGTCCCTTTCATGCCTTCCAGTTGCTTTTTAGCCTCTGCCAATTCCTTGGCCTTGGCCTGCGTCCGGGGATTATTTGCCGCAAAATGATCCTTAAGTCGCTTTGCATGAGCCGCAGTACGAGTGGCAACCGGAACTCGAAAAATACTGAACACATCCTTGGGCAATGCATCCTCAAGCTCAGCCAAGTGAGATGTCGTCAGAGATACTTTTACTTTTTCATTTTTGTAATTCTTTATGGCTACCTCCAGAACATCTCCATCCTGCAACTCGACTGGTTTAGCCAAACGAATCAGTCCATTCAATTTTGAGTGAGGCAGAGGAACAAATGGAAGTAGCCGCGCACCATCAAGGCCATAGTCGACATTAACCTTGAAAACTTTATTGGATTCCTTTTTCCAAACCACCTTGCGATTTGCATCGAAAACCTCCACACGATGCATCTTCAATCGATCTGCTAATCCCGCACCGAGTCGATTCCAAATTGCCAGCTTTTCAATGGGCAGCTCTTTTCCTAAATCCACTTCCCACCACGGATTATTCTCCTGGGCTGTATGGGTGGTGGACTTCTTGGTAAAATCACCGTTCGTATTTCCATCATTGCCGTACTTTGCCGGACCATCAAATGCCGTAGTGCTTTGGCGAGCTTGACCCTTCGGGGCCACATTTTGACCGCCACTAAAGACCTGCACCTCAGCTAGATGCAGATAAGCATTAGCCCCCACATTGGTTACACGCACAAAACGGCCTTTGAGATTTTTCTCACCCTTTGGCCTGAGCTTTAGTGTTAAGCGACTAGCATCCACTCCATCAAATTGTGCGCCCGTAAATTTCCCGGCCAAAGGCTCAACAGACAACATGCCCTTCTGTAGCTGCGCCTCCTGAAGAGCAGTAACCAGAATACGCTGGCCAAGGGACTGAAACACAACCGGTTTCTCGAACGCACCAACCCATTCCTCAAAACCATCCAAGGCAGTCGCTTTGAGATGGTCCAGTTCCTTCTGCACAGCAGACACTTTCAGTTCAGTCTCAGCACGTTTCTTTTTCTGTTCTTCAGAGAAGATGCTAACAAACGGGCTTTCATTCCGACGATCGGCATCCTCGGTATTATTAAAAATCGCAAACATCTTGAAGTACTCTTCCTGGCTCAAGGGGTCATACTTGTGATCATGGCATTGAGCGCAGGCGATGGTCGTGCCCATCCAAGTGGCCATGGTGGTATTCACTCGATCGACCACAGCAACGTTCCGGAATTCCTCATCATCCGTGCCGCCTTCGCTGTTGGTCTGAGTATTACGATGAAAAGCGGTGGCAATGAGCTGGTCGTTAGTTGGCTTGGGGAACAAGTCGCCAGCCAATTGCTCACGTGTAAACTGGTCAAACGGAAGGTTGCTGTTAAGCGCGCGGATGACCCAATCGCGATAGGCCCAAATGGTGCGCGGCTGATCATCGGCGTAGCCCGCACTATCAGCATAACGCGCGAGATCCAGCCATTGGCGTGCCCAATGCTCGCCATAAGTCGGCTTGGCCAACAATCGGTCAACCAGCTTCGCGTAAGCATCCGGGGACTCGTCAGCAGTGAATTGCTTCACTTCTGCCGGCGTGGGCGGCAGGCCCGTGAGATCCAGTGATGCCCGCCGGATAATTGCATGGCGATCTGCTTCCACTGACGGCTTCCAGTTACGCCTATCCAATTCAGCAAAGACAAAGTTGTCGATCGCATTACGCACTTGCTTGGGGTCCTTGACCTGCGGCAATGGATGTCGCACCGGCTGCACGTAGGCCCAATGGGACTCGTACTCCGCGCCTTCGGCCACCCACTTTTTCAACGTCGCCTTTTGCGCGATCGTCAGTTTAAGCTTGGATTCCGGCGGCGGCATAATTTCATCCGTGTCGTCCGTGTGAATCCGATAAACCAATTCGCTTCCATCCACATCACCTGGCACAATAGCAAATGCGCCTCCTTTTCGTTCCTTCACTGCCTCGTCACGCACATCCAGCCGCAACTTCGCCTTTCGTGCCTTCACATCAGGACCGTGGCAGGTGTAACAATTTTCAGAAAGAATTGCCCGCACATCACGATTAAACGAAATTTTCGATGGTGCCGCATCCAACGAAACGGCAGCCAACAAGCTCAAGCTGATGATGTTTCTCACATAATTCATGCGCAAAGATGGATGATGAATCTCATTCCGGTTCCTGTAAAGATTGGATGCTTGTGTTCAGGTTCAGATTCAGTTTAAGCCAGAATATCGTTCACCACCTTGCCATGCACATCGGTGAGGCGATAGCGGCGACCCTGGAATTTGTAAGTAAATCGCTCGTGATCGATGCCCAATAGATGCATCAACGTAGCCTGAAAATCATGAACGTGGACACGGTTTTCAGTTGCGTTAATGCCCAATTGGTCACTGGCCCCATAGGTGATGCCGGACTTCACTCCACCACCCGCCATCCATACAGTAAACGCATAGGGATGATGGTCGCGCCCCCATTTTTTACGATTATTGAGAGATCCCTGCAGGAATGGGGTGCGGCCGAATTCACCACCCCAAATCACCAGTGTATCATCGAGTAACCCGCGTTGTTTCAAATCAGCAATTAAACCGGCACTGGGCTGATCGGTGTCACGGCATTGATTGTAGAGTTCGGTGGTCACGCTGCCGTGCTGATCCCAGCCCGCGTGCATCACCTGCACAAAGCGCGTTCCACGTTCGATCAACCGGCGCGCCGTCAGACAGTTGTAGGCGAATGACCCACGCTCCTTCACCGAGGGCCCATAGAGATCCAACACGCTCTTTGATTCACTGGAAACATCCGTAAGTTCCGGCACGCTCGTCTGCATGCGGTACGCCATTTCGTACTGCGCGATGCGCGTGAGGATTTCCGGGTCGCCAAATTCGTCATAGCGGAGCTGGTTGAGTTTCGCCAAGTCATCCAGCATCCCACGTCGTTCACGGCCAGTAATACCTGTTGGGTTTTTTAGGTATAAAACCGGCGCGCCACCTGCGCGAAATTTCACGCCCTGAAACCGTGAAGGCAAAAAACCACTACCCCAGTAAAAGTCATAAAAAATCTGACCGCAGGTGGTACCCTTGCTCACACTCGTCATCGCCACGAAAGACGGCAGGCTGTCGGTGTCGCTGCCCAAGCCGTAGCTCAGCCACGCGCCCATTGTCGGCCGACCCGGCATTTCGCTACCCGAGAGAAAAAACGACACCGCCGGCGCATGGTTCACTTGTTCAGTGTGCATACTCTTGATGAAGCAGATGTCATCAGCCGCCTTTGCCACATGCGGCATAAAGTTGCTCACCCACGCACCGCTTTGCCCGTGCTGCTTGAAGGGTTCAATCGGCGCAAGCATCAGCTTGCCCTGAGGATTACCCGTCATGGTACTAAAGCGCTTGCCTGCCACGTATTCCTGTGGAACCGGTTTCCCGTGGAGTTGCTGCTGCAGCGGTTTGTAGTCATACAAATCGGTGTGCGTCGGAGCGCCATTCATGAAAAGGTAAATCACCCGCTTCGCCTTGGGTGCAAAATGCGGAAGGTTCCCCAATCCCCCGAAAGCTCCCCCGGTCTGACCTGCCAAACCATCCTTCTGCAACAGACTTCCCAGTGCCGCCGCACCAATACCGGTTGCTGACCGCCCGAAGAACTGACGACGATTAACCATGAGTTGATTTTCAGTAATGGGGTTCATACTACTCTCGAGTAATCACTTCATCGAGGTTCAGGATTAGATTGCACAGCACCGTGAAGACAGCGTGGTCCGTGGCATCAAGAGTCTCATCGCGTTTGAATTCGCCGACCGTCAGCAGGGATTTGGTCGCTTCAGTGTCATTTTTGTAATTATCACGAAGTTGTTCGACGCGCTTCTTGAGCAGAGTTTGCTCCTGCGGGTTGGGTTGCCGGGAGGTCGCAAGGCGAAAAGCGTGGCTTACGTGTGCAGCGTCATCCACACCACCTTCCTTGAGCACTCGCTGGGCCATTGCACGGGCGGCTTCGACATAGGCGATGTCATTCAGCGTGATAAGTGCATGCAGTGGCGTATTGGTACGGGAACGGCGCACTTCACAGGTTTGCCGTTTGGATTCATCAAAAAACATTGTCGGACCGACAATCCGTCTCCAAAAGGTGTACAAGCTGCGCCGGTAGAGGGCCTCGCCTTTATCTTGCGAATAGCGTTTCTTACCGAAAGTCGCCTCAGCCCACACTCCACCAGGTTGATAGGGCTTCACTGATGGTCCCCCTTGTTTTTCAACAAGCAAACCACTCACGAATAGCGCCTGATCACGAATCATCCATGAAGGCAGACGTTGGCGCGTCATACGCGCGAGCAAACGGTTCTCCGGATCGCGCTCATACTGGGCCGGGGTCACGCGAGAGGATTGCCGGTAGGTTGCGCTAAGCACGATGCGCTTGTACAGAGCCTTCACATCCCAGCTGCTCTTGATGAATTCCAGTGCCAGCCAGTCCAGTAGTGCCGGATGGCTCGGCCGCTCGCTTTGCACGCCAAAATTCTCGGTTGTCTTTACAAAGCCGGTTCCGAAAAACTGCTGCCAAATTCGGTTCACCGTCACGCGCGCGGTGAGCGGATGTTGGGCATCCACCAACCAGACCGCGAGGCCCAGTCGGTTTTTTGGCGCACTTTTCGGGAAAGGCGGCAAGCTCTCGGGCGTGTTGCTGCTCACTACCACATCAGTCGGGTTGTTATAAATGCCACGTGTCAACACCTTGGTCTCGCGTGGTTTACCATCGCGCATCACCATGACCTTTGGGAATCCTTTACGCAGATCGCTAATCCGTTTTTTCGCTGCGGCACTTCCATCTTGGAGCCGCTTCAGATCCGGATCATTTTCACTGTACGCACGCGCGATCAAGGTCTTCATGGTCGCGGTCCGTTTTGCCGGCTGTGTTTTCAGGGCCAGCAATAAATCGTCCCCACCGAAGGCGGGTTTATCATCCTTGGAAACAGAAAGGCGAAACCGCCCCATCACATGTTGTTTGGCTGAGTGATTGAATTTAAGCAAAAACACCAGCTGCACCTCAGGTTCGGCCTTCACAAGTTCAGCTAAAGTAAACACTGCGGTGTGCGGTTGTTTCACCCCCTGTTGCCCCGGCCACACGCCCCAACCACTACCGGCATTGCCGTCAATGGCCTGTTTCACATCGAGCCCACCCTGATTGAATGTCGCCCGTGCACTAGCCAGTTTGATCTCTTTGGGTTCCTCGCCGGCACGTTCAAGTATCATCTTGAAATCGGTCAGCACAAAGTTACCACCCTTCACACGGCTTAATCCACCGGCGGGCAGGCTCGCATGCTGCAATGCCTCCAACCGCACATGACGAATGATTCCACCGCCGGCCTCCATCTGTACGAAGTACTCATCCTGATCGGGCAGCTTGCCTTTCGCCAACACTGAATGATCCCCGAGCAACTCCAGCGTCTGACGCGTGGCCCGGGCAGCCACCGGCTTGAGGAGCTGCCAGGCCGAGGTCGATTCAGCCTTTAACCGCTCGGCCTCCCACACCGCTTTCCCTTCGCGCAGTTTTTCCTGCCGCGCGGCAATGGCCTTGGCGTGGGCGGCGATTTTTCCTTCCAGTGCGGTGATCTCCTTTTTCTGCTCCGGTGTACCTACTTGAATGTTGGGCGCCATCGCCGGATCCCCGCCGCCGCCATTCACCGGTGTTTGGTTAAAGAAAGAAAAGAGGCTGTAATAATCCTTTTGGCTAAGCGGATCGAACTTGTGGTCGTGGCAACGACAGCAATTAAAAGTAAGTCCCATCCAGACTGTCCCCACCGTCTCCGCCTGATCAAAAACATACTCCACGCGATTTTCTGCGGCGATACGCCCGCCTTCACCATTGATCATGTGGTTACGATTAAAGCCTGTGGCCAGAATCTGTTCTTCGGTCGCTTTGGGCAAAAGATCACCGGCAATCTGTTCCACGGTAAAATCATCATAGGGTTGATTGGAATTGAAGGCACGAATCACCCAATCACGCCACGGCCACATCGTACGCTCGCGGTCACCCTGATAACCATTGCTATCGGCATACCTCGCCGCTTCCAACCAATCCCACGCCATCCGCTCGCCATAACGCGGCGAGGCCAACAGCCGGTCCACCACCGTTTCAAACGCCTTGCGAGACTTATCTTTCAGCAAGGTATCCACCTCGGCCAGTGTCGGCGGCAGTCCCGTGAGATCCAAAGTCACTCGGCGCAGCCAGGTAATGCGGTCAGCAGCAATTGAAGGCTTCAAACCTTCCTGCTCAAGTCGCGCTAAAATAAAGGTGTCGATCCCGTCACGCGGCCAGTCCTCCTGCTTAACCTTTGGTACTGGAATCGGTTTAGGTGTTTCATAAGCCCAATGTTTACCCCACTTAGCACCGGCATCGATCCACGCTTTTATCGTGGCCTTTTGCGCGGCCGTGAGCTTGAGATTCGTTTCCGGTGGTGGCATCAACTCATCCGCATCCTCGGAAAAAATGCGCGCGATGATTTCGCTCTCAGAGCTCTTGCCCGGAATGATGACCGCCTTCTTGGCATCCGCCTCCACATCCAACCGCAGCTTGGCTTTGCGCGCGTTGGCATCCGGGCCGTGGCACTTGAAACAGTTGTCCGAGAAAATCGGCAACACATCCCGGTTGAAATCCGGCGCAGCAATCGCGGCAGCCGGCAGCAGCAAAATTATGATGAGCAAGAAGCGCAGCATCGGCTTTAGTTTGGAGGACGGGCGAGTTTTGTCCAGTCGGGAGCAGCGGCTAACTGATTTTCACCGCATGCGCAGAATCGTATGGCAATGCGGGATCAACCAACTTTGCGTCGTTGCGTAGAAAATGAAATGTTACTGCACGGCGCGGATGTGCACTACGGTTGGCTGATGACTGGTGTAGCGTATTACCGTGATGGATGGATACCCCGCCGCGCGGCACTGGTGCAGGCGTCATCGGATATTTTTTGGCAACAACCGCAGGCACCTGCAGGTTGAAGGGCGCATCCTCGGGCGCGGTGTGTTCGAGCACCGGCTCGCGGTGACTGCCTAGGCCATAATGCAGGCAGCCATTTTCTTCAGTAGCCGCATCCAGCGCGATCCACGTGGTGAGCAGTGCATCGGTATCATTGGGAGCGAAATAGAAATTATCCTGATGAACCGGCTTGGGGCCGCCGACCTCCGGCGGTTTGCAAAACACCTGACTAAAAAACAAGGTCACCCCCTCACCGATCAATTGCTCCACTGCCTCCACCAACGCCGGGGCCATGGCCAAGGTCCGAAACGCTGCCCGATGAAATACCGGATCATCCAATTTACGAAACGGACTCGATGGATCACTGGGATCTTCCAGATACCACTCCCGCTCTTCATCAGTGAGCGTAGCCCGAAATTCTTTATCCCACTGGGTCAAGTCCGCCAGAGCGTGGTCGATCTCTTCTGCACTAAATAGATCAGGCACAGTCAATTGCCCATCACGCCCAAAGGCATCGAGTTGTTCGGCATCCAGCATCAGAGCGGTCACTATGACATCAATGGCTCAGGCCGTCATTCGTAAGGTGTAAATTTGTCTAGTCTATCACTCTTTACGTGATTTAGGGCAGCTACAAAAACTCATTGAGCTTGTAGTAGACGGGCTATGGGCGGTTGCCTTAAATTAGCCGCATGAAAGCTGTGATGATTGGTTTGGCTCTATTCTTGGTGATGGGGTGTGGAGAGAACAATAAACCTGAACCTCTGAGTAAAACTAAATCTCCGCTTTCGGAAAAGGTGCAGCACACCAATCAGGATTCCAAAGCCAAGGTCCGCACCCCTATCTGGGAATTTGAAGCGGGAGGTCGTGTGCTCTCCTCCCCCGCCATCGGCTCTGATGGCACGGTTTACGTCGGGTCATATGACAAA
>CAZHJW010000024.1:0-20268 GCA_964533265.1 uncultured Pedosphaera sp. | reverse complement strand
ATGAAGCGTATTATGGCGTTTTTACATCCCGAACAGCATCGTGAGGGGGTTGGGTTTCAGTCGTATCAGGCCATGTTGGCGTTGGGTTCTGGAGGAACGACGGGATTGGGGCTTGGGAATGGCAGGCAAAAGCTAGGCTTTGTTCCTGAGCATCACACAGATTTTATTTTTTCAGTGATTGGCGAAGAACTAGGAGTCATTGCGACAATTGGAGTAGTGCTCGCTTTTATGGCTATTGTTATTAGCGGATTATACATCGCATGGAATGCGCGTGACCGTTTCGGAATGGTTTTAGGGACTGGCATAACATTCCTGATTGGCTTACAAGCCTTTATTAATATCGGAGTGGTCACCAGTGCTTTGCCCAATAAAGGATTGCCACTTCCTTTTATTAGTTATGGGCCTTCGAGTCTGGTGATGATGTTGAGTGGTGTAGGGATTCTACTCAGTATCGCAAGTTATTCGCAGGTGAATGGCTTAGAGCATGATGTACATGAACCGGAATCAGATTCGGGGATTGTTCCAGAACAATGTGAACTTCTTCCTGACTCTACTTAATGACTGAGCCAGAAAGCCCCCTTGTGTCCATTGCTTGTGGGGGGACAGGCGGTCATTTTTTTCCTGGAGTGGCTGCTGCACGCGAACTCCAAGCTCAAGGAGCTCGTGTTTCTCTCTGGATTTCCTCAAAAAATGTTGATTGTCAGGCGGTGATGACGGTTCCAGATTTGGAACACTACGAGCTGCCGGCCGTGGGGTATAATTGGAAGCGACCTTGGCAGTTTCTCCTTGGTATGCGTGCTTCGATGCGAACGGTTCATGGGAAGATGAAATTGGATACGCCTCGGGCCGTGTTGGCAATGGGAGGGTTTACAGCGGCTGCACCGATTCTTGAGGGGCAAAAATTGGGTGCTGTTACTTTTTTACATGAATCCAATGCAGTGGCGGGGCGTGCTAACCGGTTTCTGTCTAGATGGGCCGATGAAGTTTTTTTGGGATTTGATCAGACAAAAGAAATTTTCAAGTGCAAATCTTTGATTAATACAGGCACGCCTGTGCGCAAGCAATTCCGTGAAGTAAAAATGGAAGAGAGCAGGCGTTGCCTTGGGTTTGATTTGGATAAGCCTCTAGTTTTGGTTTTAGGAGGTAGTCAGGGGGCACGTGGAGTCAATCGGTTGGTTATTCAGGCCATGGGGAGGATTCCTGAAGTACAGATACTGCACCTATGTGGCCCGCATGATTTAAGCGAAGTTAATTCAGCCTATGCTTCGAGGAAGAACTGTGTTCAGACACATGCATTTATGGCTGATATGCCTAGTGCCATGGGAGCTGCTACGGTTGTAATCACACGCGCGGGGGCTTCATCTTTGGCCGAGCTAGCGGCCGCCGGAGTCCCCGCAATTGTTGTCCCGTTACCCTCTTCGATCGATGAGCATCAATTGGCCAATGCTCATGCGGTTGTTGCTGAGGGAGGAGGGGTAATAGCTGAGGAAGATAATACCTCTCCAGAGCATTTGGCTCACATTGTTTCAGATTTGATAAATAACAAAAAAAAGACTGAGTTGATGGCTGTAGGGATGCGGAAATTGGACCGTCCTGATGCAGCAAAAGTAATAGCCACAAGAATTATGGAGCGAATGTGAAAAAGCTCTAATGGACAGGGAGCTGGGTTCGCCTTATCCGTAAAGTTTTCTATGAACCGTCCAACTCGTCGCGAAATTGAAAAATGGTTTGCACAGGTCCCAGGCGAAACGCGGATACACATAGTGGGAATGGGAGGTTGCGGGATGAGTGGATTGGCTCACCTTTTGCTCGATATGGGGTTCATGATATCCGGTTCCGATTTATGTGAGAACGCCGAATTGTGTCAGTTGAGAGATAGGGGAGCAATATTTTCTCTCGGGCATGCTACAGAAATAATAAATACGAATCGACCTGCGTTGGTGGTTTATAGTTCTGCTATTCGCTTGAATAACCCCGAATTGGCCTTCGCCAACCGATTAAACATTCCGATTGTGCGTCGTGCAGTATTACTGGCGGCTTTAACTAGGAGCAGACGAGTGATTTGTGTGGCGGGAATGCACGGCAAGACGACAACGACAGCAATGCTAGCTCACACTCTTGAACAGCTAGGCAATGATGTTGGGTTTGCGGTTGGAGCTGGAGTTCCTCAACTCGGGCGTCATGCACGGATGACTTCCTCTGAAAATGCATTTTTCGCACTTGAAACAGATGAAAGTGATGGAACCTTGCGCGAATTTCATCCAGAGCAGTCAATTGTTTTAAATATTGACGAAGAACATCTGGATTATTATGAGAATTTTGAGGCAGTTTGCGATGAGTTTTTAGCTTTTGGTAAACAGACCTCAGGTCGATTGATTTATTGTGTGGACGATCCTCTGTTGACTAATCTTTACGCTAAAAAGCCTGACTCCATAAGTTATGGTTTTAATCCCACGGCTGATTATCAGGCGGAAATCATAGGGTTAAAGAAGTTCGTTGTTAGATACCGTCAGAAACCACTGGGTGAATTCAGAATCTGTTTATTCGGAGAGAAGAATATATCCAATGCGGTGGCGGTAGTTGCTTTTTTACATGCAAATGGTTTCGCGCCGGATGACATTGCCGGGGCTTTGGGTAAGTTTAAAGGGGTGAACCGTCGTCAGCAGCAATTGTTTTGTGATAATCGCTATAGTATTATTGATGATTACGGGCATCATCCACGTGAGATTGAAGCAACTTTATCCGCGTTGGGTGAACAATGTAACGGTCGTCTCTTGGTAGCATTCCAACCCCATCGTTATACGCGAACCAAACATTTGTTGGGTGATTTTGCCAAGAGTTTTGAGGGAGCCGATTTACTATGGATAACCGAAGTGTATGCTGCTAGTGAAACACCCTTGGAGAATGTTAATGGGCAGCTCCTCGCCGAGGCGATTTCAAGGAATGGTCAACCGGCTGCCTTCGCTGCTACGTTGCAGATGCTGCGCGACAAAGTGCGGAAAGCGATGCGGCCTGGGGATATGGTCTTGTTTCTGGGGGCAGGAGATATCACTCAAGTGGCCCATCAATTAGCTAAGGATTTGCATATGAAAGGAACGAGTCACACCACTGAATT
The DNA here is from genome assembly GCA_964533265.1 of uncultured Pedosphaera sp. Taxonomy (GTDB): domain Bacteria; phylum Verrucomicrobiota; class Verrucomicrobiia; order Limisphaerales; family UBA1100; genus UBA1100. Next base: position 17,153 of record CAZHJW010000024.1, on the reverse strand, counting down.
GCGCGGGCTATTATCTTCTGAATCCAAAATTTTGGATAATAAGCCATTAGCCAACCGTACAACGCTTGGCGTTGGAGGAGCAGCAGAAATCTATGTTGAGCCGTCTGGAGAAACGGATTTGGCGTTAGTATTACGCTATGCCGCGGTGAACGAGTTGCCGATTTTTATTTTGGGGAGAGGGTCAAATCTACTGATTCGAGACGGAGGTATCCGAGGGGTTGTCGTTAGTCTTAGACACAGTGGTTTCAGTGCAATAGAAGTTGTTGACGATCAACTTTGGTGTGGAGCAGGTGCTCGACTTAACCACATTGCCAACGCGGCAAGAGATGCGGGCCTGACGGGATTTGAGTTTATGGAAGGTATTCCCGGCTGCATGGGTGGCGCACTGCGGATGAATGCGGGTGCTTGGGGAGGCGCTACATTTGAACAGGTGGTTCGAGTAAGGTATATGACTCATGGTGGGAAAATTGAAGAAAGGACTGCTGATCAAATGGGAGCCGTTTACCGAAGTTGCCCTGTATTGCGTGAGCATATTGCCTTAAAAGCGGTTTTACAGGGGGTTCCTGTAGAGAAGTCGTTGGTTCGAGCTACAATGGATGATTTGCGAAAACAACGTACTGAAAGTCAGCCCCACTACCGGAGTGCTGGCTGTATGTTTAAAAATCCTGAGGGACTTTCGGCGGGGAAATTGGTGGATGAGTGTCAGCTAAAAGGCTTGAGCGAGGGCGGTGCAAGGGTTTCGGAGCAACACGGCAATTTTATCGTGAATGATGGAGCAGCCACAGCAGAGGACGTCATTGCGCTCATCGATAAGGTAAGAATCAAAGTTCTCGAAATGCGGGGGATTGACCTTAAAACAGAGGTTCAAATTGTAGGAGAGAAATAGTTTTCGACTCTATAAATTTAGGCAGAACATGGTTGTCCTAAAGCGTATTTTTTGTATACACTGGACCAAGGAGGTTTGGTAAACCAGTTCCATATAGCTGTCATGGCAGGGGGCTTTGGCACGGAACGGGAAATCTCATTAAAATCCGGAGCTGCAGTTGTGTGTGCGTTGCGTTTACTGGGGCATCAGGTGGATGAGGTGGATCCCGCCGTTAAGGGCTGGCGATTGCCAGATGGTGTTCAGGTGGTGTTCTTGGCGTTGCATGGTGAATTCGGTGAGGATGGGCAAATGCAAACCTGTCTTGAGTCTTTGGGTGTTCCCTACACAGGAACAAGGCCGCACGGCAGTGCGATAGCGTTTGATAAGGCCCAGAGCAGAGATGCCTTTTGTCGCCGTTCGATTCCCACTCCGCGAGGTGCTGTATTAACTGACTCTTGTGCTCCTCCTCCCGATGTGCCCCCTCCTTGGGTGCTTAAGCCGGTGGCTCAAGGTTCAAGCGTGGGTTTGCGTATGGTGGACGACGAAACTCAGTGGCCATCTGCGCTTAAAGAAACTTTAAAGCATGACAAGCGCGTATTGTGGGAGGAACGCATTAAGGGGCGTGAGATTACCTTAGGCGTGTTGGCAGGAGAGGTGTTGCCGGTGGTCGAGGTTTGTCCGAATTCAAATATCTACGACTACCAGAGTAAATATACACGAGGGGCTACTGAATATTTTTGCCCGGCAGATTTATCGGAGGATTGTACTGAACGAGTGCAACAACTTGGTTTGAGGGCTTTTGAGGCGGTGGAGGCACGGGACTTTGGGCGGGTGGACATGATGCTGAATGATTTACTTGATCCATATGTTTTGGAAGTTAATACCTTACCAGGAATGACGGAGACGAGTTTGCTGCCCAAGGCAGCCGCAGCAGCAGGTATTGATTTCAATCATCTTTGTGAGCGCATGGTGGATTTGGCTGTAAACCGGGACGATTATGTGGGGTAGAAAACGGCGCGATAATCGAAAAGGGCATCAGCGCTACACGCTGCTTAATGTGGACTTGCCAATTGAAAAGGTGCGGCAGCAGCGTCTGCGGTGGGCGATCCGATCAGTCGGGTTTATTTTTGGCATAGTTTCGATTTTTTTGTGTGTGTGGCATGGAGGTTCGTGGCTGATGAAGGCCGGATTTTACCACAATGATCATTTCATTGTTAAAACTATCGATATACGTACGAACGGCCTAATTGATCCCGAACAAATTCGTGTTTGGGCCCGCATTCATAAAGGTGAAAACCTCTTTGGGTTGGATTTGCAGCGTGTTAAACGGGATTTGGAAATGGTGCCTCAGATTAAGACGGCGGCTGTAGATCGTGTGCTGCCCAAAACGTTACGTTTGCGCATCACTGAACGAAGACCGTTGGCTCAGGTGATTGCCTATAAACAGCACGCAGAGGGGCAACTCCAAAAAGCAGTGTATTGGCTGGATGCTGAAGGAGTCGTAATACCTCATGTGAATTCGAAGCATATTGTTGAGGAATCTTCATTAAAGTGGGTGCCCTTGGTTATAGGAGTAAATCAATCCGATTTAATGCCAGGCCGTTCGATTCAATCACCGCAGTTAGAATCTGCATTATCGTTGATAAGGAGGTTTGACCTATCTCCTATGGCTGGGTTGGCTCATCTGCGTCAGATAGATATCTCAAAACGTGAGACACTCAAGGTAGTAACGTGGCAGGGAGAACACGTGACTTTGGGGCTGAATGGGATTGATCGGCAGTTGGGACGGTGGAGGCAGTTGTATGATTTAGGTCGAAAACATCGCCGAGCAATCTCTTCAGTTGATCTATCCATAAAAAATAATTTGCCGGTTCGATGGAGGGTTCCAACCCATCTCGGGCCACAAAGCTGAGTTGGTTATGTTTGATCATTCTCAAATTGTTGTGGGTTTAGAGATCGGAACTGCCAAGGTTTGCGTCATTGTGGCGGAGCTGACTGATGACCATGAGCCCAATGTTGTGGGGCAGGGAATGGCTCCAACAGCGGGAGGAGTGAGAAAGGGCGAAATTGTTAACGCTGATTTGGTTGAGGATGCAGTTCGATCTGCACTGGCTGAAGCGGAAAGTGATTCGGATGTCGAAATCGGGAGCGTATACCTTGGGGTGACCGGTTCGCATATAAGGGGACTGAATAACCGGGGGATGCACCCAATCTCTTCAGTGGATCGGGAGATTGATGATGAAGATATCAGACAGGTAGTCCAAGCAGCTCAGCCGAAATTATCCCCGGAACAGGATGTGATTCACACTTTGAGGCAGTATTATCGGGTGGATGGCCAGGATGATGTTAAAAATCCAGTAGGACGAATGGCCTCCCGCCTCGAACTAGACGTACATGTAGTGTGCGGTCAACGCACGCGTCTTCAAAATCCTATTCGCTTGGTCAAAGGGTTGGGGCTTGATGTGGCAGATGTGGTATTTAATGGACGAGTAATGGCACTTCCTCTTTTGACTCCTCAAATCGGGGAACAGGGAGCTCTAGTGGTTGATCTTGGTGCAGGGACAACGGAGTATGCGGTTTACCTTGATGGTTCATTGACTCATAGTGGGGTATTTGCCATCGGAGGTGATCACGTTACCAACGATCTTGCGGTGGGATTGAAGCTTACCCAATCACGTGCTGAACGTCTGAAACTGGATCATGGTCATGCAATTGTTGATCCGCGTCAGGTGAATCGCACAGTCAATTTTTCGAGTGATGTTGGTTTGGATGATAAACAGGTTAGTACTGGGCACCTTTATCAGATCATGAACACCCGTCTGAAGGAATTGTTTGAGCTAATTCGTGCTGACTTGGAGCGAAACAAGCTTATTCATAGGATTAACGGAGGGATCCTGCTTTGCGGAGGAGGTGCGCGCACGCCGCAAGTTGATATATTGGCTCGTGAGGTATTAGAGTTGGACGTATTGTCAAATATTGAATACGACGCGTTGGAATCGAAGAGGGGCATGTCACAGCCTGAATTTGTAACGGCCATGGGATTGGTAAGTTATGGGGCAAGAAAGGCGAAAGCACAAAGCTCGAATAAACGGGGTTTATTTGGTTGGTTTACGGGGAATTAGTGATGACGGATTCAAAATCCACACTCAGTGTGAAAGTTGTTGGAGTAGGCAGTGCGGGCTTGCGCTTACTGGACAAATTGGCTGCGGTGGGGTTTCCAGCGGGTCAATTTATTGCTTTGGATTCTGATCGGCAGGAACTTCAACGATGCCAGATAGCCGAGCGTATTCAACTCGGTGAGACAACTCGCCGAGGATGGGGTTGTAGTGGTGATGTTGCTGAAGGGGTAAATTGTGTGCGGGCTGCTCGTGATCAAGTGGCGGGCAAGTTGAAGGGTGCCGATATGGTTATAATTGTTGCCGGAATGGGTGGTGGAATGGGTAGTGGCGGGTCTTCAGTCGTGGCGGAGATTGCATCCGAAGGTGGAGCACTGGTAATGGCGTTGGCACTAGAGCCTTTTAATTTAGAAGGTCGGAAAGAGGCATTGCAATTAGGCATTCAACGATTGAGTCAGTTTTCCGATACAGTGGTGCGTATGCCAAACCAGAGAATAATGGACCAAATGGGGGTAGGTTGCTCAATTCAAGAATGCATGGAAGTTGCAAACGGATACGTGCTTGAAGCGTTAATGGGATTAGGTCGACTGGTGCGCTCCGATGGACTCCTGAATATTGATTTTTCACATGTTCGTAAATTAATGCTAGGACATCACGGTGAGAGCCATTTGGTGACTGTAGAGATAGCAGGGGATGCCAGACCAAGAGCAGCCATGGATGCGCTATTGAATCATCCTTTTCTGGAGTCGGCTCATGAGCTTTCTGCCTCTGATGGGCTGATTGTGAGCCTGATAGGAAACCAATCGCTGTCTATGGATGAGGTAAATGAATTTGTAGAACATCTTAAAACGGCAGCTCCAATGGCTCGTTTGATATTGGGGGTGCATGTGGATCAGTCGGTAGGGACAGGACTTGGGGTAATGCTCCTTGTTCCATGTCATTCTACCCAAGAGGTAGATAACGAAGAAAATAAGCCATTGATTGAGGTTAACCGCTTGGCTGAGGTTGTGGTTGATATCCAAGAGAAGGGATTTGAGCGAGTCCAACAGCAACTTCCCTTGGTGCCGGTCTCGAAGGGTCGTTTTGACAAAGGCGAACCAAATCTGCATGATGGAGAGGACTTGGACGTGCCAACTTTTTTGCGGCGCAATATGATCCTTAACTGACGCCTGTCTGATATTTATGCAGTGGTATACAGAATTGGTGCTGCTGTTTCTGTTCACGGGAATTGGGTTTTTCTTTGCGTTAGCCGAAACAGCATTGCTCACACTTGGTAAATGGCGTTTGCGGCAGGTTACAGCACATTCACCCGCCCGGGGCGTTTTTATTCGTAAGTTGCTGGCTAGTCCGCAAGATTTACTTGCGACTACGACTCTTGGCAACACTCTTGCTCACGGAGCTGTTATTGCCGTTGCCCTTGTGTTGGGCTGGCAAATATCACCTGCCACTGGTTTTGGAGAGAGTTCTATATTCAATGGGTTTGTTGGTTTTATTATTGCTATAGCGTTAATTTTATTTTCAGAAATTGTTCCTAAAACCTTAGCGGTTCGCCACCCGGAAATATGGGCTCCTCGCGTTGCAAGGCTCATGTTGTGGCTTGTTCAGTTAACCAGACCGGTCCGCTTAGTGTCGCAGTCTCTCAACAATCAACTTATGCGTATAATACCTCAGTCGGTTAAACCATTGCCGGCTTTGTCCGACGAGGAATATCGAGAGCTATTAGAGTTGGCTTGGCAATCGGGGGCGTTGGGTATTTCCGAGAAGGAAATCATTCTGAATATAACCAATTTAGATCGCCGGACAGTGGGAGATCTGATGCGACCTCGCTCTCAGATGGCGACCATCCGCCACAATCTTCCAGTATTGGAGATGCTGGTGGCTGCGCGGAGGTGCCAACATCGGCGACTGCCTATGTATGGGGAGAGTCCAGATAGTATTGTGGGAATTCTTAATACACCCAAGCTTTTGGCCGAGCCAGAAGTTGATCTGGTTGAGGTAATAGATTTTCCATCGTTTGTTCCTGAGGAAATGAATTTGTTGGAATTACTGAAAAGTTTTCAGAACAAATCGCATAACATGGCGATTGTTTTGGATGAATTCGGTAGCACCGCAGGATTGGTAACCTTAGAGGATATTCTGGCCGATGTGGTTGGTGGTCTCAGGCGTGAAGGTGGCGAGGCCCAATTTATAATGGAAGAACTGGAGCAAGGTAAATGGCGCTTGAGTGGCAATGTTTGGTTGGAGGATTTTAGGCGTGAATATCCTCAGCTTCAACGGGCTCCTGGGGTGGACACAATTGGTGGGCTTGTTTCTTCCCAGCTGGATTTCATTCCACCAAAAGATACCATCGTTGAATATAGTGGGATTATATTTTGTGTCACCCGCGCCGATCCTCGGCGTGTTTTGGAGGTAACCGCCCAGCGGTCTGGAAGATCGAGATGATGACAATAAACTGGATTCTATTGGGGTTAGGAATAGTTTGTATAGGACTCTCTTTCTTCCTGTCTGGGCTAGAGGCCGGTTTGGTTGAAGTGAGTAGATTGCGTTTGCGCCGAATGGCTCGGGAAGGGGATTTAAGAGCTTCAAGATTGCTTGGGTATCTAGACCGGCCTGAGGATACATTATGGACTATTTTGGTAGGCAACACCGTTGCCAACGTGGTGTTAGGGTTAGTGAGTCTCTATGGATTGCAGCAATTGTTTGGAATTAGAGAACCCTCCCAGTTGCTGGAGCTTAGTCGAACCACAGGGTTATTTTGGGCCTGTTTTTTTGTTGGATGTTTGCTGTTTTATACATTCTGCGAGTTATTCTCCAAAACGCTCTTTCGCAAGTATGCGACACGCTTAAGCGTTTCATTGTCACGACTTTTTGGATGGGTCGAGTTGATGTTTAGTCCGATGGTGGAATTACTCAAAGATTTATCTGAATTAATGCTCTTTTCTGCCGATGGAATTGGTCGCGGTGCTCTTTTTAGCAGTCGAGAAGAATTGAGGCAGTTGATGACTGCAAGTGGGCAGGGGCTTACGGACGATGAACGTGTTATGATTGATCGGGTGCTCGATTTGCAGAAAATACCAGTGCGAGAATTAGCTGTGGCTTTCGATGAGCTCCCTGAAATTAATACCGAAACTTCTGTGTCAGAGTTAGTGTCAAATCAGGCAATAGGAGCCTATACGCGTTTACCTGTATGGAATTTACAGGGTGGTAGACGGAGGATTGCCGGTGTTCTGAACCTTCGCCGACTGATATTTTTGCCGGAATCCGAATGGGAACGTCCAGCTAGACATTTTATTGAGTCGGCTTTGTATCAGGATGAAGATGTTCGATTGCAAAAATTATTGCAAACTATGCAACGATCTGGTCAGAGGGTAGTAATTATCCTCGACAAACAAAAGCGTGAATTAGGCATGGTGAGTTTGCCGGATATCTTAAAGGTGGTCTTCGGGGAGGTAAAAGTTTGATGGTTACAATTCTTCTCATTCTGGCTGTGATTTTTCTGGTGCTTTTGAATGGCTTTTTTGTGGCAGCCGAATTCGCTCTGGTAAAAGTTCGAGACACGCAGCTGGAGCCGTTGGTGGTAAAAGGACAAAGACGGGCTAAGATGGCAAGACATCTGCTCAATAATCTTGATGCTTATTTGAGTGCCTGCCAATTGGGGATTACTCTCGCCAGCTTGGCGTTGGGTTATGTGGGGCATCCCGTGTTCGAACGCTTGTTGGAGCCGGTTTATGGCTTGATAGTTAATGGCGATCCTTTGGTGGCTGATGATGAAACCCGTCATGCTATTTCCATTGGAGTGGGTTTTATGGTAATCACAATTCTTCACATTGTGGTTGGTGAGGTTGCCCCAAAACGATTGGCCATTCAACGTCCTCTGATAGCAAGTCTTTGGGCTGCTTATCCATTGCGTTGGTTTTACTGGAGCATGTATCCATTTATTTGGTTGCTTAATTCCAGCGCACTGTGGCTGCTTCGAATAACAGGGATGGATACAGGTGATGAACATGATCATAGCCATTCAGAGGAGGAATTGCGTATGATGATCGGCGCTACTGGTGATGGTACAGCGAAAGCTGCATTCAGAAGAGGTCTCGTGCTCAACGCCTTTGACTTAAAACGCCGGATTGCTCGTGATGTGATGCGGCCACGGCGTGAGATTATCGGGTTTAGCACAAAGTCTGATATTAATGTGTGTCTTGAATTGGCTGAGCAAACGCGTCATTCGCGTTTTCCATTATGCGTTGGTGGGAATCTGGATCAGACGCATGGTGTTATACACATTAAAGATTTGTATGCCCAACGTCATTTCGCGCGAACCGCACAGGACTTAACAGACTTTTCGAGAGATCTGGTGTATGCGCCTGAAACGGCAAGCCTGGAAGGTCTCCTGCAAATCTTTCTTAACCGTAAACTACACTTTGGACTGGTAGTTAATGAGTATGGAGACACGGTGGGTATGGTAACTTTGGAGAATATTTTAGAGGAACTTGTCGGGCAAATCCAGGATGAGTTTGATCATGAGAAGCCGCTTTTTGAGCAGTTGGATGAAACCACATGGTCTGTTCAGGGAATTATGCCGTTACATGAACTGGCCGAACTAACTGATGAGGATTGCGATGAAAAAGGAGTGACAACGGTTAGTGGTTTGATCACTAAGCGATTGGGTTCGTTTCCCAAAGTTGGAGATGTCCTAGAATTGGGATGCCATGAAATACGCGTGGAACAGACGTTTCGCCTGCAGGTGGAACAGGCGCGATTAACCAAGTTGAGTGAGAAGAATCCGATTGAAGGTGTTGGAGTGGATGAATAATCTACCAGTTAGGATTTTCGGGCAGGTAGCTGACAAATTCTTCAAGAAGCTGCTCCTGATATCCGCCTGAGAATGTGCCGGCAAAAAAATGGTTTAGCCCTTCGTTGTGGAGGCGTTCCCAACTAGCCTCCTCCCTGCCCGGATTAATCGGAAAGAAGAGGGCCTTATTGGCTGTAGCGGCCTTATGGTCTCCGGGGGCATCGCCGATCATAAGAACATTTTCCGGCGTATACTTATCTTGAGCGGCAAATGATAGATGTTCCGTCTTGGTTCCCATTTCTTGGCCTGCAATCATTTGGACAAATTCCTTGAGGTTATTTTCATCCCATTCGCGTTCCAAAGCCTCTACCGGTGTTTGGGAAATAACCATGCAATCAGCTTGGGCCTTGGCTTTAATAAGTGTTTCCAGAACTAACGGAAAAGGAGGAACGCCGTGAACTATCTCTTTAACGGTGGCATTGACCGCATCACTCCAGTTCTTGATGGGAATCAACCCCTCGTTGCCCCCGGCGACTTGAGCATCAAGTGTAGCGTTACCTAGTTTACTTTCACGATTCACCCAATCGAGAAGTGCGGGGAAAGATGGTATTTCTACTCCTCGCGATTGGACTTCGCTTCGGTTGGCCAGCAATTCTAACGCACGAATGACTGCGTGGAACCGGTTGCAGCCGCGGGTTGTAGAATAGAGATTAACAAAGGTCCAGACCTGCCTCGCATATTTACTAACCGCCTGTAGCCCAAAATGCTTAATGAACATCGGAGCAAAACATTCCTGATGTTTGATTTCCATCGAATCAAAGACGCAGCCATCAGAATCAATGCCGATAAAGAACTCATGAGCGGGGCTAAAATCTCGTAGAGCCTGTGCCGAGTCCTTCAGATTTTCAGGCATTGTATGTCGTGGAAGATACGTCGCCGCCATGCCCGGTCCAGTTGGTATGGAAGAAATTACCTCGGGGTTGATCAACCCTCTCATAGGTATGGGCACCGAAATAGTCTCGTTGGGCCTGAAGCAGATTTGCTGGGAGCTGTTCAGTCCTATAACTGTCAAAAAACGCGAGTGCTGTGCTGATTGCGGGAACAGGGATTCCCCGTTTGGCGGCTATAGCAACCACGTTTCGCCACCCTTTTTGACTGTGGCGTATGGCTCGTTTGAAAAAAGTATCCAATAAGAGGTTCTGCAAGCGTGGATGCTTGATATAAGCCTCGTTGATTTTTCCGAGAAAAGCGCTACGGATAATACAACCCCCTCGCCACATAAGCGCGATATTTCCGTAGTTCAACTTCCAGTCATATTCCTTGGCTGCCGCCCGCATCAGCATGAATCCCTGAGCATAACTGACAATCTTGGAAGCGTAGAGAGCGCAACGAATATCCTCGATGAACTTGGTCTTGTCTCGAGTGATAGCGGGTTTGGGGCCACGGACTTTCGTCGAAGCTTTAACTCGGTCCTCCTTCAATGCAGAGATGCAACGGGAAAACACTGCCTCAGCAATGAGAGTGGTTGGCATTCCCAATTCAGCAGAGTTAATCACGGTCCATTTCCCAGTTCCTTTTTGGCCTGCGGTATCCAGGATTTTATCTACCAATGGCTGCCCGTCCGTATCCTTAAAGCCAAGGATGTCTCGAGTGATTTCGATGAGATAGGAGTCAAGATCCCCTTCGTTCCATTCTTTAAAGATCTTATGCATTTCATCTGCACTCATGCCAAGGCCGGTTTTCATGAGGTTGTACGCTTCGCATATGAGTTGCATGTCACCGTATTCAATACCGTTATGTACCATTTTTACGTAGTGACCAGCACCATTGTTTCCCACCCAATCGCAGCAGGGGGTTTCGTTATCAACTTTGGCTGATATGGCCTGAAAAATGTCCTTCACGTGCGGCCAAGCCGCTTCGGATCCTCCTGGCATAATGGACGGGCCAGTACGTGCTCCTTCTTCGCCTCCAGAAACTCCAGTGCCGATGAAATGAAAGCCATGTGCTTCAACATATTTGGTTCTTCGGATGCTGTCTTCGTAAAGAGAATTGCCCCCGTCAATGATAATGTCCCCTTCTTCAAGATGAGGAAGCAGTTTGTCGATGAAGTCGTCCACGGGTTGGCCAGCCTTGACTAGCAACATGACTCGCCTCGGCCGCTTTAGATGGGCGATCATTTCGGGGATTGATCGTGCCCCTATGATGTTAGTGCCAGCGGCTTCGTCGGCCATGAAATCATCCACCTTGGTTGTGGTACGGTTATAGGCCACGACTCTAAAGCCGTGGTCATTCATGTTGAGAATCAGGTTTCGGCCCATAACGGCCAAACCTATCAGTGCTATGTCGCCTTTAGGTTCCATCTGCGGGTAAATTTAGGTTGTTGAGCGGCGATTCAATACTATCCAGGCCGCGAGAATAAAGTCATTTCTGCGTAAAAACGAATAAATTAAGAAGGTTAATCAAACTGAAGGCGCTCGTCTGTTTCCAATGCAATCTCCAGATTTCTCCACCCAGCATCGTTCATACTCTGGAAAGCATGAAGATATAGAACTACTATTTCACGTTCATTTTTTCCCAGTAGTACTGTTATGGCACTTTTCAATTCCTCGTTTGGAATGTCTTTTGGGAGATCCTCCACGACTCCGTCTTCGTGCTCAATATTTAATGAATCCAAGAAAAGAATGAGCATATCTTTCTGATGCTTAATCAGCCAGCCGCGCAATAGTTGAGAAGCAACCTCCTCAAAAGCTGGGCGCCTTAGAGATTCGATTAATAATTTATGACGGGCAGTTTTAGGTTGGCTTTTGAGGAATTGAGGTCTCATGCGCCGTAGTTTGGCTACTCCAGCCAAGGTGGTCTCGTAGACATCACGGTTGTCTTCGGCTGAATCGGAGAGTATACGATTACTTAAGTCAGGGGAAATAAAGCCAAGAAGCTCGAAGGAATTAAGCATGGTATGGTTTAAACGGCTATAACCGAAATACGGTGCCGTTTTGACAAGATTTCAACATCCTGGCCATTCAGCAACAAGGTACGGTCTGCTTCAAATGCAATCACCGATATTCCAGCGGACGCGCAGATTTCCAGAGTCCGGTCCCCGAGGCAAGGAATATCGAAACGCAGATCATGTTTTTCTTTGGCAACCTTAACAGCCACTGCACCTCCTTCCTTTCCGGAGAGCTCTCCACCGCGGATAAGGCAGCCATCAGTGCCTTCAAAACCTTCAACTGCAAGTGTGGTGCCATCTTTGACTACCACTGATTGGCCTATTTCCATCCTGCTGATTTCCTTAGCAATTTTTTTACCGTATTCAATATCGTGTTGTTGTTGTTCACTGATTTCGGGGCCAAGCCTAAAACCTTTGCTAGGCATAGCCGGCTTTAGCCAGGGAGTTGCCTCTATCAACTCAATGTCTTCTTTGGATAGTTCTTCGGCGATAGCGTTAAAAATTGAGTGGGCATTCTTTTCAGTTAGAGATGAAAGTAATTTTAAAGCCCGTAAATCAGGCCGCAGATCAAAAAGATTTTTTGGTGCAATTTGCCCCACCATAACACACTGGCTTACTTCATGTTCTTTGAATACATCAATCAGCTTGGAAAGTTGACCCACACGAAGCCATTTCATCTCATCAACCAGAGCCTCCAGATGAGGATCGGTTTCCTTTTCAAATGCTACAGCTATTAACTGTTCCACGCCCGAGCTTCGAGCTTCCCTGGCCAATATAAGGGGCAAGGAACGATTCCCGGCGATAATACCGAGTTTTTTCGGAGCGTTATTATTCAAGGTGGAAACTTAACAGTAGCCTAGTATAAGAACCAAGAAACAAAAAAGCCCCGTTTCCGGGGCTAATTGAATTCCATCAGACAGGGGCGTTAATTCTTTTGCTCAAAATCAGCGGCATCAAGCTTGTTCATGAAAACACCAATGGTCCGTCTCAAGAGCTGTTGTTCCGGTGTCAGGTTTTCCTTCTTAGTTGCAACTAGTGGTTTAAGCATGGCATTAGCAGCCTGCAGTCGTTTAAGGAATTGATGAGACTGATCTTCTAGACTGCCGTGATCTTTGATAGGAGTAGTACTCATAAAGGTAGCCATCATTACGGTAAGCTCCTCGTCCAGTTGCGCCAGGGCAACCTCATCATCTGCAGCCTCAGAGAATGCTTTTATATTTTCAGCATGATCGTCGATGAATGCGTCGAAAGTAGATCCAAGTTCATCACTGGTTGCCACACAGAACTGATTGATCCAGATTTCTGTTTTGTCCTGCAAGCGGTTGCTGTACTTCGGTATTTGAGCTTTGACCCATTCAGGAAGGGTGTCCAAATTCTCGCTGAGCAGTTCAGTGGCATATTGGGCTACTACATTTCCCTGCGTATCCAATTCATTGACTACAGCTCGGCCAATTCTGGCTGCTATTTTTGAGCTATCATTTGCTTCGTTTATGACATCCAAAACCATTTGGGTTTGTTCTATCTGGTTGGTGTATTTGTTGACGTCAAATTGCTTCACCTTTTCCAAGATTCCCAATACTTGAGTGACTTCGTTGGTGTATTTGTTTACGTCATGCTCAATAAGCATATCCACGTATTTCTCGGCTTGAGCAATCTGTTTTGAGTAAGTGCTCACATCGGGGATGTTCTTGGCCATTTGATTAATATTATCAAAGTCACCCCTGTAGGCGTCTACCATATCTGGCACGGCAGTTAGTCCATCCTTTATTTTACTGTTTAAGACTGTGAAATAAATACTTTCAGCAGCGAGAATCACGACTGCTATAATGATGGTATTGCGGACTGACTTTTGGAGTCGGACGACTGTTTGGTCGACAAAGCGCTCAGCTTGAGAGGAATTTGAGTTTTCGTTATTCATGATAGGGATCCTTTAGTAGTGACTTATTCCTTTTCTGCAGGTTTGGATTCCGTTTCCTTCTCAGGAATAGTCACTTTTACAGGTTCCTTCTTCGGCGGGGTCTTTTCCTCCGGTTCTTCTTTTTTGTTAGCAGGAGTCGTTAGCGGTGTGGTTATATCGGTTTCAGTGCTAAAATCTTCCTTTGCTATCTCCAGGACAGCCGAGAGAAGGGCGAGGCTTGTTTGTATGTCACCGAGCTTCCCTCCATTTGAGGAAACTGTGCCGGCTTCTGTTCGTTGGATTTCCAGGAGATAATCACTGACTTGTCCCAGTTCACTCACATGTTCAGCAAAGAGATTGAGAAATATTTTTTCTCCCTGTTCCTTGGAAAGTCCAGAAAGCCGGCTAACCAAGGCAGCTTGTTTTTCCTTGGTCAATTTTGGGAACATCTTTCGAAGCTTTTCATCGCGAGAATTGATCATTTTGATCAAGGTTTCGTTGAGGGCAAATGTCACCTTTTCCGGGATCGAATTGGTCAACGCATGTAGTTCGCGAGTGGCTCCAGCCATGATTTCATCAGCGTGACCGGAAACATCAGAGAATTTTTCACCGGCCTCATGTTGAATGTCGACCAGGATCTTTTTAGACAAATCTTCTGCCGCGGGTTTAACATTGTCCTCATATTCGGTTTCAAAGGACGCTCTTAGCCTTGCTGCAAAGTCTTCATCATTTCCCACTAATCCATTAAGTGTGGCATAAGCTTTATCCAAGTCCGGCTGCATTCTATCGAAGACAACTTGTGCGCTTTGAACCGATTCGATGGCTTCCTCTGTGTCGTTCTGAATCCTTGATATGACTGATTTTTCATCCTCCATGGATTTTTTGGCCGCTTGAAGTTTGTCCGAAATCCGCGAAAACTCCTTCTGGGCGCCATCAATTTTCGGCTTGATGGTTTCGTAGGTCGCCTTGGCTTCCTTGTACACTTCTACAGCTGGCTCCGCTGCTCTTTTAGTGGTTTTCCATATGGAGCTGATGCCGAGCACCATCACGAGAAGAACTCCCGCAAAAAGCCCCCAGCGAAGTAGCTTGAGCTTGTTTTCGAGTTCCTGAATTTGCCCCAGTTTGGCATCAGTTCCTGCTGATTCGCCTGTTTTGTTATTAGGATTTTGATCTGACATGACTATAGCTTGGTATAAGTTTTGACTTTACCAGTCGGGATGGGTTTATCTTCATCTCTGCCCATAAGCTGTCAATAACCTTTTGCAAAGTTTTTGTACGTCATAAATTGTCACAGTTGACAAGAAAGGGACTGCGACCAATGATTTGGCTGTGACCACCATCATTTACCCACGCAGTCCGAGGGAAAAAATGGCAGGCTGGGCATATTTGCCCCGTTTCATCGATAAAATTCGGCTTTCAGAGGCTAGACAACTGCATGAAGACTATCAGCCCAATTATCTACACAAAGGCTTTGATGCAAAGTGGTTGGAAACAGCGGGGTTGGAAGCAGAGGAATTTGTTGAACTGGTAAACACTAGGCCTACTGACGGACAATTGTGCGATTGGGTGCGTGAAAATGTGGAGGCGGATGACTCGACCAAGGAACTATTCAATGATGCTGTATTGAACTATGGCTCGGATGAAGCCAATACCGATTTACGGGAACGTTTGGCAACGCGTAAGAAAGAGGCAGGAATGGGAGATCGAGATGATATACAATCTTTTGTGGATTTCATTGATGCCGATGAAGGGCGTCTCTAGTTCAAAATTTAAATAAAAAAGCGCCGGCTTTGCTTAAGCCGGCGCTTTTATTTGGATGGATTAGATTTTGATTTCCGGCACCACAAAGGGTTTCCGATATTTGCGGGTGAGCAGCTTGCTCGCAGCTGCATGACCTAGAATGGTTTCGTCTTTGGCATTCATTTTTAATGCCGGTCCCTGTGTGAGTGGGGTGGCCTTGAGATCTACTTCGTTTTTCACGGCCAAATGGTCGATCATCCGATCCACGGCTTCCAACGCGTGGCTATCCTTTTTAGCAAAGTCGCGAACGTCTTCTATGCTGGCTTCTTTGCCCACACGGTGGCTGATATTGCCGGTGTGGCAGAGGGCGCTGGAAAGGTGGCCTTCAAGAATCTCAGCGTTCAAGTCCTTCGGATTGCGGCTGCGCACTGCCTGAATGAAGTTTCCAAAGTGGTCCCCTCCTCCCTTGAATTCCTTGATCTTCTTGTCGTCGTTATCGTAGATCTGTACCGACCCATAGTTGCGGATAGCAGCCCAGCCTTTTTCGCACTCTACAAAAACAGCAACGCTGCCTCCACGGTAGGTCGGGCGTTTACCGGAGCCTTTGACATCGCCGAGCCCGCGCACTTCAAAGATGAGCGGAGCCGTTTCATAGTCATGATAAATCACCTGTGTATTGGCGCTTTCGCCGTCATCCACGTATCCCAAGCGACCGCCTATGCTCCATACGCGGGGTGAAACTTCCATGTCGCCTAGGAACCACCGGGCAATGTCCATTTGGTGAATGCCTTGATTGCCCAGATCACCATTTCCATAATCCCACATCCAGTGCCAGTCATAATGTAAGCGGTTGCGTGTTAGTGGCTTCTTGGGGGCGGGGCCGAGCCACAGATTGTAGTCGATTTCGCTTGGTACAGCCTTGCTACCGTCGATATCTCCAATGCTCGGGCGGCTCTTATAGCAGAGGCCTCGTGAAACCTTGATTTTCCCAAGGTTACCGGCCTGAACCCATTTGACTGCATCCTGAATGCATTTTGAGCTACGGGCCTGGGTGCCGGTTTGCACAATTTTCTTATACTTGCGCGCCGCATTTACGAGCTGCCGGCCTTCCCACACGTTATGGCTTACCGGTTTCTCCACATAAACATCTTTCCCGGCTTGGATTGCCCAAATGGCTGCCAAGGTGTGCCAGTGATTTGGCGTGGCAACGGTTACCACATCGAGGTCCTCCTTCTCAAGCATCTCGCGTATATCCTGATAGCCTTTCACCTTGTGCTTGGCAGCGCCAGCATCGAGCACCTTCTGATCTACATCACAGAGGGCAGTCAGTTTTACCCCTTGTTCGCGTTTTTGCATGCCGTTGATATAACCGATGTGGCTGCCGCCCCGGCCGCGGAAGCCCACGGTGGCGCAGCGCAAGGTTTCATTGGCTCCCTTGACTTGAGCCCAGCTCTTGGCAGTCCATGCAACTGTGGCTCCGGTGTAGAGGGAGGTTTTAAGAAAGTTACGACGAGTTTGTTTGTTCATAATTGGTGTGAGTTTAGATTAATGTTATTTGCACTTGTCTGCAACCCATTGACGGTATTGCGCCTCAATCTTTTTTGCGTCTCCCTTGCCAGCATGCCAATAGAGCCGGTACTTAAAGGTTAATGATTGACCTTTTTTAAGAGGATAGTTTCCGGCGTTTTTATCTGCTAGTTTTTCAAAATGCCGTTTACCGAAAATATTTGCGGCACATAAGCCGTATGAGCGTGCGTGCCAGCTGGTTGGGTGACGTGGGTTGTCCGGGTGATCAAACA
>CAZHJW010000023.1:2937-21121 GCA_964533265.1 uncultured Pedosphaera sp. | reverse complement strand
ACTGTTTTTTCCATCGCACTCAAAGTAACAGCAGGAACACTAAATTGGTGGTCTGGATGCGGTAAGCCAATGGCGACTGTGGTGCCGCCGCGCATGGTGGACTCGTAAGCTTGAGCGAGCACCGTGGCGTTGCCCGCGCTCTCAAACGCAATCTCCACACCTCCGCGTGTGAGGTCCTGAATGACTTCAACTGGATCATTGTCTTTCGCACTGATGACATGTGTGGCGCCAAGGTTTCTGGCCATCTCCAGTTTCGAATCCAGTAGATCTACAGCAATGATCTGTCCGGCATTGCAAGCCTTGGCCCCCATGAGTGCTGCGAGCCCCACGCCTCCCATGCCAAATACCGCGACACTCTGGCCGGGGCGGATATTGGCCGTATTCATCGCAGCCCCCGTGCCAGTTGAGACCGCGCAGCCAAAAAGAGTAGCCATTTCAAAAGGTAAGTCCTTATCAATCTTTACCAGTGAGCCAGGCACCGCGATGGTATATTGCGAGTAGCCACTTACTCCGCAGTGGTGAAAGTAGGGTTTGCCTTCACGACTAAATTTTTGGGCTCCATTCAACAGTAGGCCGGCATTATTGGCCTCAGCCCCAGGTTCGCATAGGGAGGGTTTCCCCACTGAGCAATAACGGCAGTTGCCGCAGCTGGGAATGAAGGTGAAGATGACGTGTTCGTCTGGCTGAATCCCGCGAACACCAGCACCCACTTCACGCACGATACCACTGGCCTCATGGCCGAGCACCATTGGCATCTGGCGTGGGCGTGAGCCGTTGATGACCGATAAATCCGAATGGCACAGTCCCGCACCCTTCACTTCTACCAGCACCTCGCCTTCGCCGGGGCCTTCCAGTTCAAGTTCCTCGATAACCATTGGTTTGGAATCGGCATAGGGCAGCGGTTTCTCCATCTCGTGTAACACAGCGGCGACGGTCTTCATGAGGCAGGGAGCATTGGGTAATCTTTGCCGGATTGCAATCGCCCAGAGATTGGCTCAAAATGACAGGGGATGCCGCTCAAAGGAAAACAACGTGGATTCACCCTTGTGGAACTGCTGGTAGTGATTGCAGTAATCGGCATATTAGCAGGGATGCTGTTGCCTGCTTTGGCCAAGGCCAAGGCCAAGGCGAACCGGATGAAATGTGCAAATAACCTGCGTCAGATACATACTGCTTTCATGATGTTTTCCGGGGAATATGATGGGCGCCTTCCTTGGACGCTGACACACAAACAGGGAGTGGAGTTGTGGCAGGGTTTATATGGCAAGCAACACACCGGGACTCATCACTTGTGGGATATCCAGTTTTTATTTTTACCAGCGTCCGTTCGTAAAGAGCTCGGGAGTTCGCGCTTGTTATCTTCTCCCTGTGACCCGGAGACACACCGGTGGATTGATCTGGAAATTCAACATGGTAAGTGGGAAGGGTTCGGTCATGCTTTTGACGGAGCACATGTGATTATGGATTACCGCTCCTTGAGTTACGCCCTGCATTTGGGGAGCGACATGCAGCGGCCTTCGGCTTTGCTCGCGTTATCTCGAAATATCTCAGGTGATAAACCCTATGAATTTAATTATCCGGCGGGTTCAATGTTGCCTTCATATAACGAATACTTTGGGGCAGCACTGCATACCGATAAGGCAGGAATGGCGAGTCAGGCGTTTGTTGGCAACACGGAGGAAAATCTGGTGAGATTGCAGAACTATGGAATGGCCGGATTGGGGGCAAGCCAGGGACAATTTGTCCGAGCTGATGGCAGTACGGTTCTGGCCAGTAACTCAGATTTAGCCTCGGCCGTGCGCAGTCATGGCATAGCAACGGGCGGGATCTTTAAGGGCGTTAACGAGAACCTTACGCGCCCCACTCAGGAAAAGATTCCTCCTCATAAGTTGCGTATTCAGTGATTATTTCACGAGTCCGGTTCGGTTCATCCAGGCTTCAACAAGCTTTGGCCAGTTTGAGATAGGGTCTCTCGATGGGCGTAATCCGTAACCATGGCCGCCATGGGGGAAGACGTGTAATTCGCAGGCAACCCCAGCCCGTCTCATGGCTAACCACATTTGCACACTCCCATCGGCCGTGATTCTATCATCGCCTGCGTGGATAAAAATAGCAGGTGGTGTATCCTTGGTGACCTTCACTTCCGGGACAAGTTGGGTCTTAGTTTGGTTATCTACCAGATAGGCGGGGTAAACGAGCACCCCAAAATCTGGCCGGCAACTGGCTTGGTCAGCTTTATCGACCGAAGGGTAGGTGCGTTTCTGAAAATTGGTCATGGCGGTGGCTGATAAATGTCCGCCAGCTGAAAAGCCCAGAATTCCGATTCTTTTAGGATCAATGCCCCATGCTTTTGCATTGTGGCGGACAATGCCGATGGCTCTTTGGGCATCCTCCAAGGGCGCCTCATGTTTCTCTCGATCTTTGCGTCGTGGTACGCGGTATTTGAGGACGATAGCCGTTATTCCTACTCCGTTAAGCCACTCGGCGACTTCGATTCCTTCCAAATCCATTGCCAGAATGCTGTAGCCTCCGCCAGGGCAGATTACAATCGCGGTGCCATTAGGGTTCTTGGGTTTGTATACCGATAGAGTAGGGACACTGACGTTAGCTAGTCGGATAACCTTTTTCTGCCCGGGGCGATCCGGTTTTGGACCTTCTATGCCGATATCACCTTTTTCACCGGGTGCTTTTTCAGGCCAGAGATTAAGTGTTGTCCAGGGTTCGATGGCTTGGGTGGAGAGGGAACCATATGCTAATAGTATAAATATCCAAAAAAAACGCATGAACTAATTGTGAAGCAGCCTGTCGATAAGCGCAAAAGGAAATGAATTGTGGCCTAGGGCAATTCCACTCACACTACTCATATGACACGTTTTGGGATCATTGGCCTTTCACACGATCATGTGTGGGATGTGCTACCCGAGTTGGGGGGGAATGAAAATGCCGAACTGGTTGCTGCTACCAGTTTGCAGCCTCCTCTTTTGGAGCGAGCTAGAAAAGAATATAATATCAAAGCGTACACCGATTCGCAGGAAATGGCTGCCTCCGAGCAACTGGATGCGGTACTCATTTACGGTAATAATCGGACCGGGGCTGAGGAAGCAGTTAAGGCTCTGGAGCGTGGTTGGCATGTATTGATTGAGAAGCCGATTGCTGCGGATTTGGAAGGGGCCAATAAACTCCTGCAAACAGCGGATTCAACGGGCAACCGTTTAATGGTGAATTGGCCCATTATCTGGTGGCCGCAAGTCCAGCAGGCGATTGCTATGGCTCAGGCTGGTGATATAGGTGACGTTTGGCAAGTGCGTTACCGCGCCGCGCACCAGGGGCCAAAGGAGATGGGAGCCAGTGAGTATTTTTGTGACTGGCTCTATGATCCCAATCGAAACGGCGGCGGTGCGTTACTTGATTACTGTTGCTATGGGGCCGCACTCTCTTGTGTATTAATGGGTCGTCCTCACCATGTCACTGCTGTAGCAGGTCAATTACTTAAAACTGACTTGGATGCGGAGGACAATGCCGTGCTACTAATGCAATACCCCAAGGGAATTAGTATCGCTGAGGCAAGCTGGACCCAAGTCGATAAGATGACCAATTACCGTACAGTAATCTATGGAAGTGAAGGCACGCTGTTGGCGGAACCAGAAAAGGGAAGGTTGCTGCTAGCCACAGAGAAGCGTCCTGAAGGCGAAGAGATCGAAATAATTGAGCCGGATGAGCATCTGAGAGGACCGATTGCCCATTTTTTGCATGGCATTCAAAGCGAAAAATCCTTTCACCCACTATGTCGTGCGGGTCACGGACGAGATGTGCAGGAGATTCTCGAGCTTGGGATGGAATCGGCCGCAACCGGGCAGCGTGTGGCTCTGCCTCAACTCGAGCCAATGGATTAGTGAAGGCGGCGTTCATTGAAAAAACTGGCGAGACTGGGGTGATTCAGTATGGCCAGCTGCCAGACCCGGACCCGGCAGCTGGGCAGGTGCTCGTGCGTGTGAACGCGGCTTCAGTCAACCCGATCGACACATATATCCGGGGAGGGTTGGTAGACATGGAATTACCATTTCCTTTTATTGTGGGTAGTGATTTCTCTGGCATAGTAGAGGCGGTTGGCGAAGGCGTTACGCAATGGGAAATAGGCGATCGTGTGTGGGGAGCAAATCAAGGAGGGCACGGGCGGCAAGGGACTTTTGCGGAACTCGCGTGCATTGATGAGAAATGGCTGCATTCAACCCCGGAAGGCGTGACTGATGAGGATGCGGCGGCTGTAGCGTTAGTTGGGATCACTGCGCACATTGGCGTGGTGATGCGTGCAAAGGTGCAAGCACATGAAACGGTTTTTGTGAATGGGGGCTCAGGCGGTGTGGGTTCGATGGTGGTGCAAATAAGTAAAGCGCTGGGCGCCCGGGTAATCACCACTGCCGGCAGTGACGCACGTGTGGTAAAAGCCACAACCTTCGGTGCTGATGAGGTGATTAATTACCAGACCGAGGATGTTGCCACTCGCGTGATGGAGCTGGAGCCCAAAGGAGTCAACGTTCTGTGGGAGACACGACGAGAGGCGGATTTTGAATGGGCGATGTCGTTGCTGGCCAAGCATGGGCGCATGGTCGTGATGGCAGGGCGCGATGCTAGGCCGTTATTTCCAGTAGGGCCTTTCTACGTAAAGAATTGTGAGCTGCATGGATTTGCGATGTTCAATTACTCAGCTGAGGAACAGCGCCGGTGTGGCGATGATATCAATCAGTGGCTATCAGATGGCAATTTGAAGCCAAACGTCGACCGCATAATGCCATTAAGTGATACAGCAGCTGCACACCAGTTACAGGAGGAAAACACCATTCACGGTGCCGGCACACTGGCTGGGAAGATCATTGTTAAACCTAGTTAATGAAACACTTGGTTTTTATCTGTTTCTTTGTTGGATCAATGTCTGTCATGGCGACAGATTTCAAGTTACAGAAACTGCCTCAGGCAAAGTTTCGGAATATTATTTTTATTCTTACTGATGACCATCGATTTGATGCGATGGGTTTCATGGGGCATCCTTTTTTGGAGACGCCTCATATGGATTCGCTAGCCAAAGGAGGCGCGCATTTTACCAATGCGTTTGTGACGACCTCCTTATGTTCACCCAGTCGCGCCAGTATCCTCACTGGTCGTTATGCGCATAATCACGGTGTAGTGGATAATTATAATCCGTTGCCAAAGGGCCTTGTTTTTTTTCCACAGTATCTGCAGGCAAACGGTTACAATACCGCCTTTATCGGTAAATGGCATATGGGCGGGAATATCGATCATCGGCAGCCTGGATTTGATCATTGGGTGAGCTTTAAAGGGCAAGGCACCTATTGGGCCGATGGCCACGGAACAAGCCGCAAAGTACCACAAAATAGTTACGATGGATTCAACGTGAACGGCAAACGAGCCGCTCAGAAGGGCTACATCACTGACGAACTCACCAAGTATTCACTCGATTGGTTGAAGACCCGCAATGATAAGAGACCGTTTTTCCTGATGATCTCCCACAAAGCTGTGCACGCGGACTTTGTTGCGGCCGATCGGCACTTGGGGCGCTATAAAGATAAACAAATGCCGCTCCCTGAGACATTTGCCGACTCTAAGGCCAATTATGCGGACAAGCCGATGTGGTTAAAGAACCAGCGCAATAGTCGGCACGGTGTCGATTTCGCCTACAATCTCTCGGACTTTAATCTCAACAAATATTATCTGCGATACTGTGAGACTTTGCTGGCGGTCGATGATCACGTTGGTGCGGTGATGAATCATTTAAAGAAAAGTGATGAACTGGAACGCACTTTATTGGTGTACATGGGCGACAACGGTTTTCAGTTCGGCGAACACGGCTTGATCGACAAGCGTACAGCCTACGAGCACTCGATGAGGGTACCACTGCTGATGCATTGTCCAGAAATAATCAAGGCTGGGAGCACGGTAAAGAAAGTTGTCGCTAACATTGACCTGGGGCCAACATTAATCGGGGCGGCTGGATTACGTCCGCCAGAGGGGGTGTTTGATGGTGACAGCTTTTGGCCTGTTGTGTGCGGCAAGGATGTGCCGTGGCGCGACTACATGCTTTATGAATATTTTTGGGAACGCAACTACCCCCATACACCGACCATGCATGCAGTACGTGGTGAACGTTACAAGTACATTCGCTACCATGGGCTGTGGGATGTCAACGAGCTCTACGATTTGCAGGCTGATCCTGACGAAACAAAGAACCTCATTTTTAGTAAGAAACATGAGGCAGTGCTGAAGCGTTTGAATACGCGGTTATTTGAGTTGTTGAAGGAATCAGGCGGACTCAATTTGCGACTGGCACCTGATCGTGGGCCGACTTTTCCGTTGCGACATCCTGGTCGGGCAAATCGGGCGGATTTTCCTGAGGAGTATTTCAGAGCTCAGGATAAAAAGCCCTAGAATTTAATTATTCGGGTGATAGTGAAACGGTTTGCGTTGGTGCCTTCTGTTTGGTTTGCTCTGGCGTCTCATGAAACGCTTGGCAACAATTACTGTTATTGGACGGGATAAGACCGGTGTGGTTGCTCGTGTTACCGAGTTTCTTTTCAGGCAAAAGGCCAATATTGAGGCGTTGGAGGAACAAGTGACGCGCGGGCAGTTCAGTATGGTAATTCAGGCATCGTGGAAGGACGGAACTAAAATGTCTTCCGGCCTCAAACGGGACCTCAATACGCTTGGCCGAGAACTAGGCATGGAAGTGCGTCTGCGGGTTACTGAACCGGGACGCAAGCAGCACATGGCCATCATGGTGACTCGTGAGCAGGGTTGTCCGGAGGCATTATTGCAAGCGTTCAAAAAGGGTCAGCTCAAGCGTGCCGAGCCGGTGGTAATGGTTGGTAATCGGGCAGATCTCAAATCCTTAGCTGGGAAATACAGGATTCCTTTTGTGCATGTCCCATGGGGCGACCGACGGCGTGGGGAGAAAAAAGTTTTGCAGATACTCGATAAATATGAGGTGGATTTTGTAGTATTGGCACGGTTCATGAAGATTCTCTCGCCAGATTTTGTGTGGCGTTACAAAAATAAAATCATCAATATTCATCCGTCCCTATTGCCAAGCTTTCCTGGGCCGCAGGCATATCGGCAGGCATATGAGCATGGAGTGAAGATCGTTGGGGTGACAGCGCATTTTGTCAGCATGCAGCTGGACGAAGGGCCGATTATTGCACAGGAAGGGTTTAGGGTGAAATCGGGAATGTCACTCAAGCAGATTATTGCTGAGGGCCAACAATGTGAAGCTAAGACTCTCCTAAAAGCCGTAAAACTTTATCTCACCAAGCGCCTTGACGTGCACTGGGGCGTGGTGAAACAGGTGTAGTGAAGATTCTCTCGTGGAACGTGAACGGCCTGCGGTCGGTTCAGAAAAAGGGTTTTGCCGGTTGGATCCGCAAAGAACGGCCGGATATTCTTTGTATACAGGAAAGTCGCGCATTGCCTGAACAGGTGCAACCTGATTGGCCAAAAAGTTATAAGGCCTACTGGAATCCGGCTGAGAAAAAGGGCTACGCTGGAGTGCTTACTCTGTCTAAGCGCTCCCCTCTGAAGATTATATGTGGCATCGGCATAGACAGGCATGACCGTGAAGGGCGCGTACTCACGACTGAGTACGAGGATTTAATTCTGGTGAATGTCTACGTGCCTAATGCGCAGCGAAGCCTGGCGCGTCTGCCGTATCGGAAGCAATGGGACTGTGATTTTCTTGGATACCTCAAAAAACTTAAACGCCGCAAGCCGGTTGTTTTTTGTGGTGACTTCAATGTGGCTCATGCAGAGATTGATTTGACTAATCCCAAGAGTAACAAGAATGCACACGGCTTTACAGAGGAGGAACGTGCAGGGTTTGACGCCTTTGAGAAGAACGGTTTTCTTGATAGCTTTCGTCAATTCGAGCCTGAAGGAGGGCACTATACTTGGTGGAGCAACATGCACAACGCCCGCGAGAGAAATGTCGGTTGGCGGATTGACTACGTGATGGTGTCGAAGAATCTGCGTCCGCGCTTGAAAAAGGCATTTATCCTGGCCGAGGTTACAGGTTCAGACCATTGCCCTGTGGGCATTGAGTTAAGGTAGCTGCTGAGGCTGTTTCCAGATCGGTACTCGAACTTTCATTTCATCAATCAAAAACTGACAGGCTGCAAAAGCCTCGGCTCTATGCGACGCAATGATCTCAATCCACAATGAGGGTTCATTTACAGGAACGACGCCTATCCGGTGCACGAGTCGCACCGACTCAATGGGCCACTGGCGATCGATATCCTCAAAGATCAGTTCGAACTGATGACAGGCCATTTCGTTGAACGATTCGTAATCAATCGCATTAATTGGCACCCCATCTTCCATGTTGCGTACAATGCCTTGAAATGCAATTACAGCACCCGCGGACACACTTGTTTCGCGGTCGGTAATTAGGAAGTGCTCATCAATGGCTTCTGAGGTGATGGAAAGTTGAGTTTTCATCATCCGCCTTGCACCGGAGGAAAAAACGAAATTTCGTCTCCTTCGCTAAGAATAAAGTCATCAGGTTGATATTCAACACCCACTGCCTTTAGTGTGCTGTTTTGCATTTCTATAAGGGCTGGGAACTGATCGATCACAGCGGAGTGGGCGTCGCCAAGTGTGGTGTTTTCCGGAAGGGTTAGTGCTGTTTCAGCACATTGGGTGTGTTCTTTGAAGTATGACCAAAATTTGACAGAGACTTTCATTCGTAGATATCTGGTTTGAGAATCCCAATGAACGGTAGGTTGCGGTAGCGCTCCGCGAAATCGAGGCCGTAGCCTATAACGAATTCGTCGGGAACTTCAAAGCCAACATAATCCGCAGTGACCGGTTCCTTTCGCCGCGATGTTTTCTCCAGCAGCACGCAGGTTTTCAGGCTGTTCGGATGGAGGGCGTGTAATTTATCCAAAACGGCGCGTAGGGTTTGTCCGGTATCAAGGATGTCGTCAATCAGAAGAACATCCCGATCACGCGCCTCGAGCTTGAGTTCTTTAGTGAATACCAGTTCGCCAGGAGTGGTTCCGGCACCATAACTGGATACGCCCATGAAATCCAGCCGCATAGGTAGACTGATGTGGCGCATAAGGTCGGACAGAAATGGTACCGTGCCGGTGAGTAGAGCGACCATCAGTAGGTCTTTTTCGGCAAAGTCATGTTCGATTTCTGCGGCCAACTCTCGAACGCGTGCGGCGATTTCCGCCTCGCCGATAAGCACGCTTTGCACCTCTTTTCGCAAATGCTCAGGAGGTGGTGTGAGGTTGGGCATCGCTTAGATATGTTTGGAGTCTCCCTCGTCCTTTTCAGTGTAGCCGCTGTCTTGGCGTTGGAAATTGACCTCGTTCTTTTTGACGTACGCTTTAAAGACGTCATCCGCACTCATCCCTAGTACTTGCGCCAAGCTGATAAGGAAGTGAAAGAGGTCTACTATTTCCACACGCGCGTTTTGTTCATCAAGTTTCTGATATTTGGCCCACCATTTCCAGGGCACACTATCGGTGAGCTCAGCTAGTTCCTGGCTCATGGCACGGCAGTAGTTGAGTGTCCACTCGGTCTTTTGTTCGTCGGTCATACCCTCGGTACGAACACCGATGCGCTCATTGAGGGACTTCTGCATTCTAAAAAGTTCGCGAAGTTGGTCAGGTTGGCTCATTGATTTAGAATGTGAATCTAGCGATATGACCCGCAAGGCGAAGTTATTTTGGCTTTATTGGCAGGCGGCTTTGAGCGTGACCTGAATGAAGTCCTGTTTTATAAACGGACATGCTAGCGGCGACTTTACTACAGGGCGGTCCACTGGTGTGGGTGCTATTGGCAGCCAGTGCTCTGGGAGGGGTGGTGTTTGTGGAACGCCGCCTGACTTACTACCGGGTGCAAATTAATACCACTGCACTCTTGGGTGGTTTGAAGAATGTGCTAAGCCAGAATAATCTGGTGGAGGCTATTGGTATTTGCGACGCGACACCGAGTCCTACGGCTCGGATAGTAAAAGTGGTTCTCGAAAATCATCAGTTATCTCGCGAGGAGGTTAAGGAGATTCTAGAACAACATGGCTCAGAGGAAGTAGCCCGCTTGGAACAGCGACTGGGTGTTCTTGCAACAATTGGTCAGATAGCTCCTCTGCTGGGCTTGTTGGGAGCAGTCTTGGGATTTATGGAGACTGGGGAAGAAGTGATTACTGATCATCATGCGCATTTTTCCAAAGCCTTGATGCCGTTAGCGCTCGGCTTGGCGATCGGAGTGCCTTGTTATGTTGGCTACAATCATCTAGTAGCTGTTGTTGGCATGATTGTTATAGACATGCAAAAAGCCGGTCTGAGAGCCCTGCGAATGGTAAGCGAGATGGAGAGCCCAGTTCGCAGGAAGCGAACGAAAGCAAGACAGAAAACTTCCAGTGATTCAGGAGAAGATGGCTCGCGGGACAAGGGATGAAATTCAAACGCACCCGTCAATTAATTAATGAACTACCCAGCGCGGTTTCGTTGGCAGGGGTGATGTTTCTATTGCTTTATTATCTGTTGGCAAACTCAGCATTATTACTTACAGAAGGCACGCCTGTCGTTCACTTGCCGAGTGGTTCCGGAGCACGTCCAAAAGGGTTTTCCCATTCGGTGGTTGTGGCGATGGATCATGAAGCCCGGCTGTTTTTTCGAAATCAACAGATTGAACGTGAGGCGCTTAAAACGATATTAAGGAATTTGGCTGATCGGGCTGATGAGAATGGTTTATTGCTAGTTCTTCAGGCTCATCGAGGTGTCCAATATGAAGAAATAACGCGCTTTACAGCCTTGGCTGAGGCGGCAGGAGTAACTCAAACATGGTTCGCAACGCGCCCGGGACTACTTGAATGACTGAGTCTACAGAAACTACTTCATCGCAATGGGGTTGGTGGGTGGCGGTTTTTTTTGTGCTACAGATTCTGTTCTTTTGGGCGGGTTCAAAAGACATTCAAAAGACAGATTCACCCTCTCCTTTAGGGTTAATGAACATAGAAGGCAGCAATGTGCTGGATCGGTTGGCACTTGAGGATCCAGTGGCACTGAGTCACCCGAATAAGCATGGTTTTTCAGGTGTTTGGCTTAAACCCGTTCCGATCGAACATAAGTTGGCGAGGTGGACGCCGCCGGATATCCCCCTTCCCAAAGAATCTAATTTGGTTGAAAACATCATAGGTCAGGTGCTTAAACGGGGGCCTTTGCAGAAAATGAGGTCGTTTGTGAAGCCTGCCCCGAAGTTAACACGGGTTAAGGTGCCGTTTTTAGGAATGAAAAATTTGAGTCGGCTTGGACTTGAAGGAGACCTAAAGGCTCTCGTTTTGGATAGGCCAGTTACTTTACGTTCTGGATGGGAGGTTAGTAAATTGTTAAGGGCGTCGAAGGTGCAAGTGATGGTTGATGTAGAAGGAAAAGTTTTGAATGGGGCGTTGATCCAGAGCTCTGGACATGCTCCAGCTGATCAAAAGGCTATGGAGATCGCGTTAAGAGAAGTATTTTTCCAGAAATCTACTAATGGAGTGGTAACCGGCAATCTTGGTTTTTATTGGCACACTAACCCGTTATCAATTACAAATATTATTGAGCGACCACGTTGATTCTATGCAGCCCACGGAAATTGTAATTGCTTTTCTACTCCTGCTGCTGGGCGGATGGGCCGGTCTGGCTTTTTATGCCCGTCAACAGGATTTTGGTTTTGGTCCGACTTCCAGTGGAGACAAGGTTTTCCGTTGTGTTGAGTGTGATTATGTCTACACTGATGATGAGGATGTGGAGCGCTCCTTGTGTCCGGAGTGCGGGAGGATGAATAGTCCGGTCCAGTTTTAGGTCAGTGAAGCTTTAACCTCAATCACGTCATGTGGTTTGCTCTCATGCAGGCCGGCTGAGCTTAAACGAATGTAACGAGCTCTTTCACGTAATGTGTTAAGATCTTTGGCTCCAAGATAACCCATGCCGCTCTGGATGCCGCCAGCTAATTGTTGTACTGTTTGGTCAACGGATCCGGAAACTTCTTTCAGCGCTTCTACGCCTTCAGCAGTGGCTTTTTGAGTTGCGTCCTTGTCTGAATGGCCATAGCGCATGGCACTACCAGCTTTCATGGCTGCCAAACTGCCCATTCCCCGGTATTGTTTGTAACGTTTGCCGCTAATCTCGACGATTTCGCCCGGGGACTCTTGGCAGCCGGCGAGTAAACCCCCGCAGACAATGCCGTTGGCAAGTGTGAGGGCCTTGACGATGTCTCCGCTTTTTGTGATGCCGCCATCAGCGAGAATTGTAACTCCTTTGGCTTGAGCTCCTTTGGATGCAGTATATAAGGCAGTCAGTTGTGGAATACCTACTCCAGTAACGATGCGAGTGGTACAAATGGAGCCGGGCCCTTGTCCAATCTTAATGGAATTGGCTCCTGCATCAGCCAAGAATTCTACTCCTGCCCCACTGGTGACGTTGCCGGCAATGATCGGTAAATCCTTAAATGCATCGCGAATCATGCCGACGGTTTTGCCTACTCCTATGGTGTGGCCATGGGCGGTTGAGACGGCAGCAACGTCCATGCCGCGATCAACTAGGGCACCGATATGATTGATAATACGTTCCCTGTCTAGATTGCCTGATTCGGTTCGTGAGGTGGAGATCGCGGCGCCGCAAAGCAGTTGAAAATGGTGGTCGCGCGCCGGCTTGAATTGCGCTTGGGATTCCTGAGTGATGCGTTCTACATCGCTCAAAGTAAAAAGACCGTGTAATTTGTCATCTTCATCGACGACCAACAGCTTGTTGATTCCTGGGTGGTCGGTAAAAAAATCGTCGGCTACCTTAATGGGATTGGAGTCGAGTTCTTTTTGAGTGATGGTGTGCACTTTATCCCTAGTAATGGCAGCTTCAGATACGCGCCTGTCAGCGTAGCGGAGCTTGACGACACTGCCTGAGAGTAAGCCTTTAAGATGGCCCTGATCGTCAACAATAGGAAAGGTGCTGAAGGTGTAACGCCTTTCTTCAATGATATCTAATACATTACCTACGTTTAAATCAGGGGTAATAGTGATAGGTTCCTGAATGAGTCCGTGAACATGGTTTTTAACGCGACTAACTTCCTTGAGCTGTTGTTTCTCGGTCATGTTGTAATGAACAAGTCCGAGCCCTCCGTTAAGAGCCATTGCAATGGCCATGCGGTGTTCAGTCACAGTGTCCATGTCGGCTGAGATAATGGGTAGATGGAGATTGATTCCCTCAGCTAAGGTTGTGTCCAGTAGAGCGTCGCAAGGTAAAATATCTGAGTATAAAGTGGCTAACGTTACATCATCATAGGTAAGCGCAGTGTCGGCATGTTGCGGAAAGAAGGTGCCCGCAGGTAAATAAAATCGAGAATCCGAATCCGAATCGTTTTGTGCAGCCGCCATGGCAGAACATGCCAAAGCATCTGAAGTTTGGCAAGCTGGAATCCTTAATCCTCGATGATTCGTTGGGCTATTTCGCTGGAGGATTTTCCGGGAACGAGGCCTAGGACCTTTATCGACCCACCTAATTTGGTAATTGTCTGCCTCTCCTCTTGGGGGAGTTCCTCGACGGCGTAGTCGCCTCCTTTTACGTAAACATCGGGTTGAGTGATTTCGAGGAATCCAGTGGCACGGAGTTCATCAAAGATAAACACTCCGTCCACTGATTCAATGGCGGCAATAATGGTGGCCCGGTCATATTCGGTATGAACCGGGCGGTTAGGCCCCTTTAATTCGCGCACAGACCGGTCGCTGTTTATACCCACGATTAGTGCATCCGCTTCGTTGCGTGCGGCTTGGAGATAATTGACATGCCCGGCGTGGAGAATGTCGAAACAGCCATTGGTGGCTGCCAACTTTTTGCCGGTGTTTCGAAGGTTATCTCGCCAAGTTGCGAGAGTTTCCAGAGTGAAAATCTTATCCTGAAAATTCAACGCACGAATCCTGCCGTACTCGGCAATGGCTTGTCAATCGGGCTGATGGTCCGTAGATTGGGTCTGTGAACGCAGAGGTCACGTTGGTTCAGATTAGAGGTATTTTACCCGCGCATAGTGGAGCGGCCATTTTTCTGGGGAATGAAGAGAAGGTTTTCATTATTCAGGTTGAGGCTGCGATGGCACAGGTAATTGGTAATTTCTTGAGTGAAGCTCCCAAAGAGCGACCATTGACTCATGATTTGATGTCGGATGTTTTTAAGGGGTTTGGCATCGAGGTAGAGCGCGTGGTGGTGACTGAGCTGAAGAATTCCACCTATTTTGCCCGAATGATCCTCAAAATGGAAAATGAACTCGGCGTTAAAATCGTGGAGCTGGATGCTCGCCCCAGTGACTGTCTCGCCATTGCTGTCTCCCAGAAGGTGCCTGTTTATGTCACCGACTCCCTCTTTGAGGAGGCAGAGGATATGAGTGAAGTGCTGGGACAGATAAATCAAAGTCGCGATGAGGAAGGTGGCCGTGGCCTGACTGATGAGTAAGGATATTCCTCAAGGTCCTTTGACGTTCGTTCATGGCGATGATGAATTCGCCGTTTCCCAACGAGCGCGTCAAATTTACCAGAAATGGTGTGAGGAGGAACCCGGAGAGGATAATGAGATAGTCGAAGCCCATGCGACCAACGCCGTCGAAGCCTCCAAAGCCTTGGGAAGGCTCAATGAAGCCATGGAGACATTGCCGTTTTTTGGAGGAGGCAAGGTTATCTGGTTTAAATCTTGCAACTATTTTGGAGATGATCGTACTGCCAAGGCAAAAGATGTCAGTCAGTCACTCGCTGATTTAGCGACAAAACTGAAAACTTTTGATTGGGCAGGAGTCCGGTTGTTGATCAGTTCTGCCAAGGCTGACAAGAGAAAGACCTTTTATAAGACCGTTTCTAAGGTGGGTCATGCAGAGGAGTTTGCTGCACTTAGCTTGGATGACCGTGATTGGCAGGCCAAAGCCGAACAGTTAGTTGGAGCTAGGCTGAAGTCGTTCAGGAAAAAGGCTGATTATTCGGCCATTGCCGAGGTGGTCCAGCTTGTAGGTCCGGATGCTAGAGCGTTAATCTCCGAATGTGATAAGCTGATTGCATATGTTGGTGAAGCCGCGGAGATTAATATTAAAGATGTGAAGTTGATTGTGACTCAAGGTAAACACGCAAAGGCCTTTGCTTTGGGGGATGCATTGGGGGAGCGTAATTTGCCTAAACTACTTAAGAGATTGGATGAAGACTTGTGGGCAGCCAAGACCGACCGAAAAAAGTCCGTCATCGGGTTGGTTGCTGGACTAGTCAGCAAGGTGAGGTCCCTTTTATTTGCTCGTGAATTACTCGATGCAGGGTGGGTTAAGCCTGCTCGTGGGTTTGCCCAGTTCAAGCCACAACTCGAAAACCTTCCTGCAGAGGCTTTTGCTGAGGATCGGCGGATTAGTCCATTAGGTATGCATCCTTATGTGCTTTTTAATGCCACTAATCAGGCGCAGAATTTCACACGGGAAGAGTTGGTTGGTGCCATGGATTTGTTGATGCAGTGCAACCGTAAGCTGGTGTCTAGTTCTCTGGATGAATCGTTCGTGTTGCAACAAGCGCTTACTCAAATTGTGGTTAAAGAGGCTGAGGCAGCTTGATGCAAACGCAAATGCAAGTAGCGACGATTGATAAAGTTACCTGCATTAAAGTGGCGGGCCCGGCCAATTTTTCGTTGGGGGTGGATTTCAAATTGGTAACTTCACAGTGCTGCGAGGAAGGTAATCGGGCTCTGTTGCTGGATTTAAGTAATTGTTCAAATATGGATAGCACATTTCTTGGGATCCTCGTGGGGTTAACCGGGCGGCTAGATCGGATAGAGCTTCTCAACCCATGTGAGCGCGTGGTCGATCTCGTGGAGAACTTGGGGGTGTTGGATTTAGTTTCAGTGGGCAAAGGTCCCAATCCCTTTGATGGTCAGTTAGAGCGTACAGAATCCACCAACGCGGGCAAACGTGAGTTAGCAGAGGCGAGTTTAGAGGCACACCATACTCTGATGCGTCTCAATCCAGAGAACGTGCCGCGCTTTAAGGATGTGGCCAAATTTTTGGAAGAGGATTTGGGGCGTCAATAAGTGTACTAACTTCACGTTGGTTCCGGGTTTTTATCAAGGTTAACTGGCCCTCTTCATGACTGAGCTGAACAGCTTGAATTCTGAACAACGCAAGGCGGTCCATAGAATTGATGGTCCGGTGTTGATTCTTGCCGGGGCGGGGACTGGAAAAACCAATACTATTACCCATCGTGTGGCGCATATGGTCGATCAGGGAATTTCGCCTGAAAACATTCTGGCGGTTACTTTCACCAACAAGGCTGCTCGGGAAATGCAAAAACGAGTAGCCAAGCTTATTCCAAATCCACCAAAGCGCGAGGATGGTAAACCACTGAAGAGCACGGTTTGTACGTTTCATTCGCTCTGCGTCCGGATTCTTAGGCGTCACATTGATAAACTGGGTTATAAGAGAAACTTTGTCATCTATAGCGAGAGCGAGCAATTGGGGGTCGTGAAGAAAATATTGAGTGCAATTGCGGGCAAGGATGTGAAGGCCGATCCGCGTGAGCTTCACGGGATACTGAGTCGTGTCAAGAATGCAGGGTCCGGGGGGGCTGGGAAGGTTTTTGGAAGCGAAGAAGCGGTGGCAATGGCTGATCACATACGTGGGCGATATGATACGGCACTCAAGGCGTCCAATGCGGTGGACTTTGATGATCTATTGGTCCTGACACTTAAACTGTTTAAAGACTATCCTGAAGCCTTGGAGGAGTGCCGGGTACGTTATCAGTATGTTACAGTGGATGAATATCAGGATACCAACGCTACTCAATATGAATTAATGTACCTGCTCGCCAAAGAACATCGCAACGTATGTGTGGTGGGTGATGATGATCAAAGTATCTACGGTTGGCGAGGGGCGGAAATCTCCAATATTCTCGATATGGAAAAGGATTTTCCAGAGTTGGAAGTTGTCAGACTGGAGCAAAATTACCGATCCTCACGTGTGATCCTCGATGCGGCCAATGCGGTGATTAAAAATAATCCAAGACGCCGGCCTAAGGAGCTTTGGTCGGCAAAGGGGCAGGGTGACTTTATAGGAGTACAGCCTTTTGATGATGAAGAGAAGGAGGCAGAGGCGGTGGTGGGAGAAATTGAGTTTAATCGCATGACTAAACGAATTCCATGGAAAGATCATGCAATCCTCTTTCGCACCAACATGCAGGCGCGCCCCTTGGAAACGGCTCTTCGCAAGGCGGAGGTGCGTTATAATTTGATTGGCGGCCAGAGCTTTTTTGACCGGCGAGAGATACGGGATTTTCTCGCTTACATGAAAACCATGGTGAATCCCAATGACGACGCAAGCTTGTTGCGTATTGCCAATGTGCCTGTCCGAGGTTTGAGTGATGTGACAATGGAGCGATTACTCAACGCAAGCCAAGAACGGTCCGGTTCGGTTTGGCAGGCGATGAATAATGATCTAGTTATCCACGAGTTCCAGCCACGTACAAGAAGGTCTATCGAGGCCTTTGTGGAGTTTGTAGAAGGATTTCGTGAGCCATTGAAGGATGAACGTTTGTCTTTGGCTAACTGGGCTGATGGTTTAATGGAAGGAATCGATTATGAGACTGAGTTGAAGAAGGGTGAAAAGAACCCGGAGAACGCTGAGAGTCGTATGAGGAATCTACGCGAATTGATTCACACCATGGATGATAGGGGTGAATCCTTGCTTCCAGCAAACCGGTTGGTGAAGTTTCTCGATGACATCACTTTGGATGCAGATCGCGAGGAAGAAAAGGAGGAAAAAAGTGATGCTGTAACGCTTATTACTACCCATAGCTGCAAGGGGTTGGAGTATCCGCATGTATTCCTAGTGGGAGTGGAAGAAGGGCTGCTGCCCCATTCCCGGTCCGCAATCGAAGGAACGTTGGATGAGGAGCGTCGTCTTTTTTATGTGGCCATCACACGAGCCATGCGGACCCTGACGATTACCCACTGTTTGAGTCGTCATAAATACGGGCGGCTTATCCCCTGCCATCCATCCAGCTTTCTTAAAGAGATACCTGATGAGCTTTGTGAGGACATGATTAATAGTGAGCCGGTAGGAGTAAATGAGGGTAAGGGTATGTTTGATGCCATGCGGGCTATGATTGAATAAAAAAAGCCGGCTTTTT
>CAZHJW010000023.1:0-2837 GCA_964533265.1 uncultured Pedosphaera sp. | reverse complement strand
AGCCGGCTTTTTTCAAGTTTACGTGATTTGCTTTACCCGCTGATGTCGTAGACAAACAGGTTATCCTGGTCGCGCAGATAGAGCTTGCCATCAAGCACGACCGGATGAGCCCATGCGCGTGCGCGGCTGCGTTCGGGTTGATCGAAGCGGCTGACTTCTTCGTACTGGTTTGGGTCCAGTTTCACTAGGGAAACCGGTCCCTTTTCGGTCCGTAGGATAATCTTATCGCCAACCACTAGAATGGCTCCCTTGCCAGCACTGCGTTCATTCCACATCACCTTGCCGTCAGCTAGGCGGAGGCAGGAGAGTTGGCCCCCGTTGGAGCCGTACACGTAGTCTCCCACGCGAATGGCACCGCCGTGATGATTGGCCATCCCGGCACCGCCGGAGTGCTTGTAGATTTGCTTTGCGGAGAATGTACTGTTTTTATACTCCACCTTGAATCCGTTGCAGCCCACGCCGTAAGCGCTGGTTACAAATAGCGTGCCTTTGTCATAGACCGGCGTAGAAATCACGGCTGTTTTGCCTGAACGATCGGTTTTCCAGAGCAATTTGCCATTGCCTGCGTCCATGCCGGCAACACTTTTACCGGTGAGCTGGATATATTGTTTGATGCCACCAATCTCACGGATAATTATTGAAGAATAGCCGGCAGGATCGGTGAAATCCTTGCAGCGCCAAACCTGTTTGCCGGTTTTGGCATCGAGGGCTACAACTGCGCCTTTGCTTCCCCCTGGCGTGACGATCACTTTACCATCATCCACCAGCGGGGATTCACTCCATTTCCAGCCACTCATCATTCGGCCCCCGTAATCATTCTGGATATTCGTGCGCCACACTTCCTTGCCGGCGGTGCTGACACAAACCAGATCACCATATTGGCCCAGTACATACACGTGCCCGGCAGAGACAGATGGAGTTGAGCGAGGTCCAGGATAGCCGCGGTGCCCTTTGGGTTCGCCGACTCGGCTCTTCCATTTGTGATTGCCCTTGAGATCCAATGCGAAGAGGTAGCAGGCATCATCCAGATCCCCCAATGTGTAGAGGGTTCCATCATTGATCACCACACTGGAAAAGCCCACGCCCACTCCAGTGGCTTTGTAGAGCATTTTGGGACCGCTTTCAGGCCATTTGGCCGCCAGACCTTTCTCTGGGTTTACGCCATCCCTGTTGGGACCGCGCCATTGTGCCCAGTCTGCGGCAAAAGAGTTGAGCGTGAAGCTTAATACAAGAGTGGTGGTTAGGATACGCATATGATTTTTTGGTGTTTGATAGATTGTTTATTTGGTCTTGGCGCTGATGTCATGACAGTAAATATGTTCCTGATCTCGCAGGTAGAGTTTGCCATTGGAGATAACCGGATGTGTCCAGATCTTGCCGCGGCGGCTTCGGATACTTGATTGAGGTTGCAGCTTGAACTTGCCACTTTGCTTCCAGCCTTTGGGGCTGGCTGCGGCGAGCGCCACATCACCTCTGCCTTCATCCACGCAGTACATCATGCCTTCAGCAATAGTGAGGCAGCCTTTGCCAAGGGCTCTTTTTTCACTCCAGATTTCCTTGCCGGTGGCAAAGTCCTGGCAAACCCAACCACCGCCATCGCTATAGCCATACAGATGGTCGCCGTATAAAATTACGCCTCCGTGATGATTCTTCATGACCTTGTTCACCCATAGGTCGCTGACACGATTACTGGTGCCCACATTCACTAGTTTAGAGCCCACGCTATAGCCGCTGGCAATGTACACTTTACCGTCATTAAAAACAGGAGTGGGAACCACGGCTGTACGCCCGGGCCAGCTTGATTTCCACAACACGTTTCCGGTTTTGGCATCGAGCCCCACGAGCGATTTCATCGTGAGCTGCACATACTGATGGCCGCCATTGTGATCTATTGGAATGATGGAGGAATATTGTGCTCCATCGGTGAATTGTTTGCTTTGCCAGGCAACCTTGCCGGTGTTTTTGTTGAACGCGACGACGGCGCCTTGGCTTCCGCCCGGAGTGCAGAGTGCGTAGTCTCCATCTATGAGGACACTCTCAGAATATCCCCAGTAGGGTTTTTTGCCGCCCAGCCTACTCATGCTCGCCTGCCATTGAACTTTGCCGGTGAGATCAGTGCAGATGAGGTTTCCTTGCCCCCCCATGGCATAGATATGTTCGCCATCAACGGTGGGTGTGCCGCGTGGGCCTCCGCCCCAGCCGTTTTTCAGTTCGGTGCCGATATTGGTGGCCCACTGTTCGGTGCCGGTATTGGCATCGAGACAAATCAACTGTTCAGTGCCGCGTCGGGAACCCATGGTATAGAGTTTGCCTTTAACAATGGCAAAACTGGAGTAACCCAAGCCCATTTTGCTGTTAATCCATACGCGTTTGGGGCCACTGTCCGGCCAGGTTTTAAGTAGCTGTTTTTCGGCACTGATACCGGTGCGTTCAGGTCCGCGCCATTGGGGCCAATCCAAGGCGAAAGAGGATTGCAGCCCGAGAACCAGAGTGAGAAGGGTTAGAACGATGCGCATTTGTTATTGGATACGGGCAAGGGGAAATAGATTCAATCAAATTGATAAATAAATGGGTTGCCAAGGCGGTGAAGGACTTTCACGGGGAGGAATGATTACTTTTTGGGGTTGTTATGGATTTTGCACTTGGGACCCAACTGTTTCTTGAGTTCGTTCACGCCGCCCTGCGTTACTCCGGTACCTCTAACCCTAAGCTCTTTGAGAGAATTACACCGGTACAAATTTTTCAGACCTTCATCTGAAATTTCTTGGCACTCATCCAGGCTGAGCACACTAAGATTCTTGAGTTCGGCCACATGAGTGAGGCCCGCGTTTGTAATT
>CAZHJW010000022.1:0-21665 GCA_964533265.1 uncultured Pedosphaera sp. | reverse complement strand
CCCGTTCACTCTGGCCTGTTTTATGAGCGAGACGAATGATTCCCTGACCAAGGAGAAGGAATTGCTGGAAAGCGTTGAGTACGCCCCTGCCTCCGAAAAAATCAAGACCTACACCAAACTCTCCGGCCCCGGCTGGCTACAAGGCGCTATCACTTTGGGGGGTGGCTCACTAGGAGGCAGCCTTTATCTCGGTATTATCGGGGGAACTGAATTACTATGGCTACAGCCACTCATGATGATTCTTGGGGTGTTGATGCTCTCGGTAATCGGATATGTCACACTTTCCACTGGGAAAAAACCTTTTCAAGCCATCAACGAACACATCAACCCCGTGCTTGGATGGGGCTGGCTGATTGCCGCCATGCTGGCCAACCTCGTCTGGGCAATGCCTCAGTTTTCACTTGGCACCGCCGCACTGCAGCAAAATCTTGGGGTTTTACCGGAGGGAGATTCCGGAAAATACCTTGGAGCAGCACTCCTGTTCATTGTCGGAACTGTAGTGGTGCTAATGTACGACAGCAAATGGGCAAAATATTTTGAAGTCATATTGAAACTTATGGTTGGCATCGTGGTGCTGAGCTTTTTCGGCGTTGTGGCCGTGATGGCCAACCAACTGGATTGGAGCGCTATCTTGAAGGGTTTTCTTCCCAACTTTAGCATGTTCGTGCAACCGGCCTCTGAACTTCGTGCGGTCGTAGAGGAGTCATCTGAACAAGACTACTGGAATCATGTCATCCTTGATCAACAGCGATTCAAGATGGTCACTGCTGCCGCTACCGCCGTGGGCATCAACATGACCTTCCTTCTCCCCTACTCCATGCTGCGCAAGGGGTGGGGCAAGGAACATCGCGGCTTGGCCACTTTTGATTTGGGTTTTGGATTATTCATCCCCTTCTTTCTTGCCACCACCTGCGTGATGATCGCCGCAGCCAGCCAGTTCCATGGCAAATATAACGAGGGATTAATCGACCCTAGCAGCAAGGTCGAAGTTTCCTCAAAAATCCAAAAAGGATACGACGGTAATATGGCCAAATTCCAAGCTCACCTTGAAACCAACACAAAACCTGATGAAGAAGCCAAGAAACCTAATTTAGCCGACAAAAAACTAGCGGCCATGCTGGTCAACCGCGATGCGTTTCAGCTCGCAGATTCTTTAGAGAACCTAACCAACAACAAAAATGTATCCCAAACAGTCTTTGGCATCGGCGTCTTGGGCATGGCAGTCTCCACAATCATCATATTGATGCTTATCAACGGCTTCTGTCTCTCCGAAGCATTAGGCAGCGGGTTAAGTGGGCCTGTTCACAAATTGGGATCCATACTGCCGGGTATCACCGGCGCATTAGGCTTCCTTTTTATTTGGGGCACTGAGAAGGCCGGCTTTCTACTTGTCGTTCCTACCAGCGTATTTGGCATGGTGCTGCTTCCGATCGCCTACTTCACCTTCTTCTTCATGATTAACAACAAAGAACTACTTGGAGACTCCCTGCCCAAGGGAGGTAAGCGTGTAGCACTAAACCTCGCTATTGGTTTAGCCCTGTTTGCTTCCACGATCGGTGCAGGATGGGCAATATGGGCCAAAGCAGGCCCAAAAGGATTCGTCGCTGTGGGCATATTCCTCATGTTGGCACTGGGCGGTCATTGCTACCGCAAGCTGAACCAAAAGCTCGATCGAATCGACTCAAAATTGGAGAAATAAATTTCAGTCATCTTTTGAGTGGGTCTTTAAAGGCACGCTTTTTATGTCCCAATTTTTGCCACCCAGAGAACGAGCCCGATAATAGCAAAACAGATCGCGAAACAGCCGATAAATCCCCAGATATCCATTTTTGTTGGTCGCTGGAATTCCAACTGAGAACCGGGAAAGAGTTTGCGATCATCAAAACGATTCGGCCTTGCATAACTCACATCCATCTCTGCCTCGTCCCGTTCTGGATCTGGATCCACCGGAGTCTTCATCTTTACATAAAAGCGGTCTAACGCCTTCTTGCTGTTGGGCTGGGTAAATAAACTCACAAGAATCATCACTAGGAATGGGGCAATGATTTTGAAAGGCAAATCCAGCGTTGAGAGTGTGGCATTACGGGCTTTGGTTAGATTAAAGCCAAGAATCTTGTCATAGATAATCATGTCGAACCGGAAAGTCCCCTCTCCACGGGACACTCCCTCATCAGTCTTCACCCCACCACTCCAGTAGAGTGATTTCCCTCCAGTCTTCTTAATATCGATAATTGTATTACCAACAACTTCAGCTTTCCCCGCAGCCACATCTGAAGGGAAAGCTTTGCGTTCGGTTTTGGTTTCCACAAGTTCAGTCACCTTCAAATATGCCTCATTAGATCGTAAGCTAGGCGAGATGGCTGGAACGATGTGAGGCAGCACAAAGAAACTCATCACACAAAATACCACAGTCACCCAGCCTGCAGTAGTAGTGGCTCGACGCCAGTACATACCCACCCAAAAGAGTGCGGCAAAGGTCATAGGCACAATCCACGTTTGTTTGAGTATGGCGAACATATCATCAATCATCAGGGCCCCCACCACAGCACCAATCACGACAACCGCTCCAGTAATACGCCCCAGCATCAGACACTTCTTTTCACCCGCATCGGGATTGATGAAAGGTACATAAATATTTCGCACCACCAATGCGGAACACACGAGCATGTAGCAATCGACACTACTCATCATGGCCGCCAGCAAGCAGGCCAGCATAAGACCGACCAAACCAATCCCCAGAGGACCTAGGAGCTCCTTAGTGGCCACGCCCCAAGCCTGATCTGGATCGGCAATCAATTCAGGCCGTCCGGAGAAAAGGGTTAGAACAATCAAGGCAGTAATCACCCAACCGATCGTGCAAAAGCGTTTGATGAAGTTACCTGTCACCAAACCCACGCGGGCATCATGTTCACTCTTGGCTGACCCGCCTCCTGTAACTATGAAATGAGGTGTAAGCACAATACCAATGATATTCATGATCACGATCACTACGATTGCATAAAGGGGAAATTCACTAGAAGCGGTTCCTCCCAGAATCGCGAAAGTCGATTCAGGCAACTGCTCATGCATCACCCGAAAACCATCTGTCCATGAATCACCTTCTGAACCAAACTTCTGTACCACAGCATTCAACCCAAAGGGAATTAATAGAACCGATAGCAGAATAATGCAGATTCCCTGGATGAGATCGGTCCAATATGCAGCCGTGATACCTCCAAGCACCCCATAAACAATCACGATCAGTGCCACGAACGGGATGAGTGCCTGACCGGTGGGCATTCCGAACAACTCCGATCCCATGAGTGGCACAGCAACTTTACCGATGGCCGTAAAGAGCATCGCACCATAAACCATGTAATAAAAGCAGCCGAAAAGCGCATAAGCCACGCCTATGGATTTGGATTCATATCGTTCAGTAAACCAGTCCCCTAAAGTGAGACAGCGCATACGCCGATACCAGACACCAGTAATCCAGTAAATGGGGGTGACGAAAAGCCAGTACATCACACCCCACATGCCACTCATACCGTTGGCAAAAGTACCACGGGCAGTATTCACCGGGTCCGCTGAACCGGTGCCGGCTCCAAAGGCGGCAAATGTTTGGAAAAGCTTACCGAACTTGCGGCCACCCATGAAATAATCTTCCTGTGCCTTGACCTGACGCATGGCCCAAATACCAATGCCGGCCATTCCGGAGAAATAGAGGAATAAAACGAGATAATCTGCGAAATTCATAATGTGTGTCAGGTTCAAAGAACCATAACGATTGAACCAATACACCCAACAAAAAAACCCGCTCAATTGAGCGGGTAGAAATAATTAGAAAAAATACGCCTATTCAGGTTTCTTTTCGGAACTCTCAGATTCAGTTTGTTCAGAAGAAGATGTCTCCTGAGCCTCAGCTTCTTCTGATAGCTTCTCAGTCTCAACTGTAGAGCTCCCTTCACTCGATGGATCAGCAGATTCTTTGATATCGGCCGCAACCTCAGTTTTCTCTTCAGATTTAACCTTCGATTCTTTTTCTGATTCGGTTTGTTTAGCTGCCTTCTGCTTTGCTGGCTTATCTTCCTTAACCGGTGAATCTCCTTCCTTCACCCATTCCAAAATAGCCATCTCGGCCGCATCACCTCGGCGACGACCTAGCTTGATCACACGAGTGTAACCACCATTACGCCCCTCGAATTCTGGAGCAATATCCTCAAAAAGAATACGAACGACATCTTCATTTTTTTGCCATTGTTCACGCTTTTGACTACCAGAGATACGGGGAGTTTTCCGGCCTTCAATATCCGGTTGACCAACAAAATGGCGACGAGGGCTCTGCCTCAAACGGGCAGATACGAGACGTCGATACTGACCTTTCTCCAACTCCTCGGATTGGCCCTTTTTCCCAAGGGTCACCATTTTCTCCGCCACTACGCGTGCTGCTTTAGCCTTTGCCAATGTAGTTTTGACGCTTCGATACTTAATTAAGCTGCATACAAGATTGCTGAGCATCGCAGTACGATGTTCAGTGGTACGTCCCAGTTTGGCTTTGCGGATACGATGGCGCATAATTTTGTTTGCTTCTGATAAGTTAGTCTAAGAAAGACGGCGATGACGAACCTATCGGCTCACCATCATCCTCAAACAAAATGCTGGGTGAACCCCCAGAACTATTTGGTTTACTAATTAAATCTGCTGGATCCAAAACACTCTCATCAAATGTCATTCCCAATCCCAACCCGAGTTCAACCAGTTTGTCCTTAATCTCGTTAAGTGATTTCTTGCCAAAATTGCGGTACTTCAACATGTCTGCCTCGCTCTTGGTAGCAAGTTGCCCTACTGTGGTAATGTTAGCATTGTTAAGACAATTGGCAGCTCGGACACTGAGCTCAATCTCATTAACACTCATGGCAAGCAAACGCTTAAGCTCCGACTGTTCTTCAGAATGAATCTCTTTTTCTTCTTCAAATTCAATGGCGTCCTTATCATAGTTAACAAAAACCTCAAGCTGATGCATTAGCACTTGACTGGCCTGATTAACAGCATCATCAGGAGTAACCCTTCCATCTGTCCAGATTTCTATATCTAAACTATCATAATCCGTGCGTTGCCCCACACGGGCGTTTCCCACATCGTAACGCACTCGTGTGACCGGTGAGAACATAGAGTCAATCGCGACTACACCAATCGGCTGATTCAGCGTCTTGTTATCATCTCCGATCCGAAAACCACGCCCTACCTGAACGGTGATTTCCATAAGAAATTTTTTCTTTTTGTCGAGTGTACAGATATGCTGATCGGGATTCACAAGAGTTAGGTTGTGATTTAACTCAATATCAGCAGCAGTAACAGTTCCTTCCTTATTCACGTTAAGCAGAAGTGTCTGCGGTTCACGAGTTTCATGGATCACAAATTTCACCTGTTTTAGGTTTAATATGATCTCAGCCATATCCTCCAAGACCCCTTCAACAGTCGCGAACTCATGCTGTGCCCCCTCTACCTTGATAGAAGTGATCGCTGCTCCCTCGAGTGAGGACAAGAGCACTCGACGCATGCTATTTCCAATAGTGTGACCATATCCAATCTCAAACGGCTCGGCCACAAACTTGGCGTATGTGTCTGTCGCTGTTTCCTCGTCTTTTCTCAGCCTATTCGGCTTTTCGTATGCTCCAAATCTTACTGGCATTTTATTTTACTTTTGTTGCAATTTTGATCTGACCACAAACTATATTCCCGCCATATTTGCGGTCCGTATAATTGCTGAATCCTTTTGGCCCACCCGGGCGTTGGGATTAGCGGGAATAAAATTCAACGATTGTCTGCTCATTAGCCACCGGTTCTATATCATCTCTCGTGGGCAGGCGGGTGACCGTGCCTTTATAGCTTGCCTTATCCAGTGTAAGCCACTCAGGCA
Source organism: uncultured Pedosphaera sp. (assembly GCA_964533265.1). Lineage (GTDB taxonomy): Bacteria > Verrucomicrobiota > Verrucomicrobiia > Limisphaerales > UBA1100 > UBA1100. The sequence continues at coordinate 15,766 of CAZHJW010000022.1, read as the reverse complement.
CCACACGACTGGTGGAGTATTCTAGATTCTTGTCAGCTAAATGGCGGCTTTTTTCCACCGTCTTGATCTCAACCGTATCTCCCTCTTGTAGGGCAATTGATGGAGTACAAGCCCGCTTGCCATTCACCAAAACATGCCCGTGCGTTACCATCTGTCGTGATTGGGCTCGCGTATAACCAAAACCAAGGCTGTAAACCACACTATCGAGTCGCGTCTCCAGAATTTGCAACATGATCTCACCAGTCACACCACGCCGGCGGATAGATTTTTCATAAACACCCTTAAACTGCTTCTCCATCAAACCATAGTAAAAGCGCATCTTCTGCTTTTCGGCCAGAGCCAAGGCATAATCAGATGCCTTGCGACGACGACTTTGGCCGTGCTGCCCAGGGGGGTAAGGCTTGCGCTCAAGATATTTCGACGAGCCAAAGAGCGGAGTATTAAAGCGGCGACTTAATCGAACTCGGGGACCTGTATAACGTGCCATGGTTTTAAATTATAAATATGTGTTTAAACTCGTCGACGCTTAGGTGGGCGACACCCATTGTGAGGCACCGGTGTAACATCCTTAATAGTGGTAATATCCAAACCGGCTGCCTGCAGCCCACGAATGGCCGATTCACGTCCGGAACCCGGCCCTTTAACCCAAACTTCCACTTCTTTAAGTCCATGGGATTGCGCATCACGAGCTGCACGTTGAGCCACTTGTGTTGCCGCATAAGCTGTGCTCTTTCGTGATCCCTTAAAGCCTGCTCGACCTGCACTGTACCAACTAATGGGGTTGCCCTGCATATCAGTAATGGTGACCAGCGTATTATTGAAAGTAGCCCGAATATGGACAATACCATGGGTAACATTTTTGGACTTTTTAGCCTTAATGACCTTGGCTTCACCGAAATCGTCGGCCAAAAGTTCGGCTGCTGTGGGAGCGGAAGACTTCGGTTCCTTTTCTCCAGCTGAGTCGGAAACCGGATCGGAGGACTCAGCAGTATCCGCCTTCTTCTCAGCAGTATCCGCCTTCTTCTCAGCAGTATCCGCCTTCTTCTCAGCAGTATCCGCCTTCTTCCCAGCAGTATCCGCCTTTTTCCCAGCAGTATCCGCCTTTTTCGACAAGGGATTTTGTTCTTCTTCAGCCATGAGATCGTTCAGGAAATTCGAGGGTTATGCCTTTTTGCTCTGCGCTCCAACTGTCTTTTTGGGTCCCTTGCGCGTACGAGCATTAGTTTGGGTCCGCTGCCCGCGGACTGGCAATCCACGCATATGACGGAGACCGCGATAGGTCTTAATATTTTTATGACGCTTTAGATCCTCAGTAACTTTTCGACGCAAATCACCTTCAACCAGGATAACACAATTATCAGTTCGGGTCTGCTCAGGCCTCATCTCTGTGGTTTGGATAGCCTTGGCAATAACGGCTAGCTCATCTTCACTTAATGTGTGAGCGCGTGTAGCCGGATCAATTTTGGCGTTTTCCAACACCTTGGCAGAAATGGCAGGACCGATGCCATAGAGAGAACGAAGCGCTATATCGATGCGCTTATTGGCCGGGATATCAATTCCTAAAATACGTGGCATTAGCTAACCTTGACGCTGCTTGTGACGTTTATTTTTACAAATGACGCGGACGACACCTTTTCGTCGGATAACCCGACAGTGTTCGCACATTTTCTTCACTGAGGCGCGTACCTTCATTGTTCGTTATCGTTCTATTCTTTTCTTTCCAGAACCCTTCCCTTGGAAAGGTCAAAGGTGCTAACTTCAAGCACCACAATCTCACCGAGTTTCGCATCCACCAACAGCTCGCTGGTAGCCCGCGTACTGTGACCCATAAGTTGGTGGCCATTAATCAGCTCGGCTCGCACTAACCTGTGCGACAAAACCTCGACTATTCGGCCATCAACTCGGATGGGCTCTGCCCCGGGCATGTCAAAATTTCAGGTTCTCCCTCGGTAACCGCAATGGTATGTTCCCAATGCGCCGAGGGGCGGCCATCCCGTGTCACCACGGACCAACCGTCCGGTAAAAATTTTACCTTTGGCGTGCCCGCATTGACCATCGGCTCAATCGCCAACGTCATGCCAGGTCTCAACTCCGGCGAATTTCTACCTGTCACGTAGTTGGGAATCTGCGGCTCCTCATGAACCGTCTCTCCAACGCCGTGTCCAACAAACTCACGCACCACTGAAAAACCATTAGTTTCCACCCGATTCTGCACAGCAGACGAGATGTCAACCACCCGGTTTCCCGGTAACGCGCGAGAAATTCCATCATACAGGGCTTCCCGAGTCACTTCAATCAATTTTTGAGTTTCTTCAGGACATTCACCGACGATCACTGTTCTCGCGTTATCGCCAATAAACCCATCCACGCAAACACCCACATCGATGCTCACTATGTCACCCTTCACAACTATCCGTTTTCCGGCCAAGCCGTGGACAATTTCCTCGTTCATCGAGATACAAACATTGCAGGGATATTTCCTGCCCTGCACCTCATATCCGAGAAAGGCACTTTTGCATCCGTAAAACCGAATGCGACTGGCTGCATACTCATCAATCTCACGGGTTGTCACTCCCGCCTTCACCCACTGACAAACATCCTGTAGCACATTGGCTGCAATGCGACCTGCTTCGCGCATGGCCGCCATTTGATGTTCATCCTTAATGGGGATCATCCAGAGCGTCCCCGCACCTTTTTGCCGCCCTTTAAAAATCCATCATAATGATGCTGAGCCAAATGACTTTCCATCTGCCGCATCGTATCTAGCATCACGCCCACCATGATCAGCAGGCTCGTGCCACCAAAAAACTGAGACACGGTAAAGGGAATCTGAAAATTAATACCCAATACCGTTGGGATTACCGCGATAACCACCAAGAATAATGCACCCGCCAAAGTTAGACGGCTCATAGCGTGATTCAAAAAGTCCCGCGTGGCATTGCCCGGTCGCACCCCCGGTATATAGCCGCCTGCCTTTTTCAAGTCATCCGCGATTTGTGTCTCGTTAAATTGAGTCGCCACCCAGAAGTACGAGAAAAACAAAATCATAAATGCCTGCATAGTCAGATTCCAAAAAGAACCATAAGCCAGTGCATCCCCAAGCCCCATGAAAAAGTCAGCGGCATTTCCATCACCCATCGATCTGCCAATGGTCCCAAATATCTGAGCAGGAAACATGAGGATAGCTTGAGCAAAAATGATCGGCATCACACCAGCATAATTAACGCGAAGTGGAAAGTAAGTGGAACCGCCTTGCATCATTTTTCGCCCGACTTGCCTCTGCGCATACTGAACCGGAATCTTGCGCATTGCTTGAGTCACGGCAATCACCACTCCTACCACAGTCAAAAGCAGCACTAATAGCAGTACTCCATTGAAGAGATGAGCTCCTTCGCCACTAGCGGGGAAAAACATATCCTTAACACCTAGCACCGCTTGATCAATCCGGGCAATAATCCCCACAGTAATCACTAGGGAAATACCATTGCCAATACCACGCTCTGAAATTTGTTCACCCAACCACATCAGAAGTACTGTACCAGTAGTCAGCAGCATCATTGTACGAATCCGATACCACATGCCCGGATCCGCAACCAGTTCTCCGTCAAAACCACCAAATCCAGGAATATTACGGGGGTTCTCCCAACCAATTGACATAACAAAACCCTGCCCCAAGCAAAGCAGAACCGTAAGATACCGACCGTATTTAATGATTTGAGTACGACCACCTTCTTCACGCGCGAGCTTACTCAAAGAGGGAACAACCGCCGTCATGAGCTGCAGGATAATCGTCGCACTGATGTAGGGCATAATGCCCAATGAACCCACCGCACACCTCTCCAAAGCACCCCCGGTAAACATACTGTACATGCCCAGCAACCCTGCTCCTCCTCCGCTACCGGTATTTTGTTGCTCCCGCAAACTGTCGAAGAACGCCAATAATTCCTGTCCGTCCAAACCGGGAATTGGAGTCATTGCCACCACCCGACACACCACTAGAATAGCCAAAGTAAAAAATATCCGGCTACGAAGCTCCCCTACCTTTAGACAATTCTGCAGGGTCTGAAAATACTGACTAAACATTTAAGATTTATTCAGCTGCCGGTGCCTCTGCTCCATCCATTTCCGGCTTACCGTTCTTCAGGACTTCACAAGAACCGCCTGCTCCTTCGATAGCCTTTTGAGCTGATTCACTAAAGGCGTGCACCTTAACGTTAAGTTTTTTCTCCAGTTTGCCATTACCTAGAATTTTCACCAAAACCTCACCTCCCCCATTGGCAAGTCCAGCCGCCTTGATCGCCACCACATCTACTGTTGCCCCATCTTCAAAAGACTTTTCCAAATCTGAAAGATTAACTGGGACATATTCAGTCCGAAATCTGGCGTTGTTAAAACCACGCTTAGGCAAACGCCGAATATACGGCATTTGCCCTCCCTCAAACGTAGCTCGAGTACTGCTGCCAGCACGAGAACCCTGTCCTTTGTGACCACGGGTACTTGTTTTACCTCGGCTGCTGCCATGCCCACGGCCAACACGCTTTCGACGTGTCTTCGCTCCAGGGTTGGGTCTTAAGTTATGTAAACGCATTTGAATGTCCCTCGAATTAAATTTTTTATCACTTGTCGCGGCCGGCCATCACATCCTCACGCAGCCGCAACTGTTGCAAAGCTTGCAGGGCAGCCTTAGCTACATTTGCTGGATTCTTAGAGCCGAGCGACTTACTCAAAACATCACGAACTCCCGCACTTTCAAGTACTGCCCGAACTATTTTGCCGGCAATAATTCCTGTGCCAGGTGAAGCTGGGCGTAATAAAACTCGGGCTCCATCATATATGGAGTATACTTCATGGGGCAAAGTGGCACCATTAAGGGAAACCTTCACCATGTTTCGGCGAGCCACCTCGGTGCCCTTGGTTATACAGGAAATGACTTCACGAGCTTTGCCAGTACCTAAACCCACCTTACCCTCTTTGTCTCCAACAACAACTAGGGCACTGAACCCAAAACGCCGACCACCTTTTACCACCTTGCTGGAACGGTTGATATGAATCACCTTCTCTACAATCCCATCATCTTCCTTCTGAGGACCACGCGGACCACGTTTACCACCACGCCCACGTTGTTGACCTCCGCCACCACGTTGACCGCCACCACGTTGACCGCCACCACGACGATCAGTACTATTATTGGCCGGTGCCTCAGCAGGCGCTTTTGCCGCGGGCGGTTCTTTGTCGACGACCGGAGCCGCCTGAGCTTCTGCACCTTCGGTAGGAGCTATGGTCTGGATATCCTGTTTTTCTTCGTCTGACACGGTATTCGTCTTTCCGTTCAATTTAAAATTTGAGTCCTTCGCCACGTGCCGCGTTTGCCAAAATATCAACCTTTCCGCCTTTAATATAACGGGAGCCACTACGATCAAAGATCACTTCAGTAATCCCAACACCCTTTGCAGCCTCTGCAGCAGCCTTTCCAATCTGTTCTGCGGCTATTTTATTAGCCGCGAGTTTGTCGCGATCGGTCAGTGCTTTGTGACGGGTGGAAGCAGAGGCCAAAGTCTGACCCTTCTCATCATCAACAAATTGTACATAAATATTACGTTCAGTAAAACGCACGCTCATTCGCGGGCGAACAGATGTGCCCTTTACCTTGTTACGGATGCGAAAGCGCCGCTTTTGCTCCGTTTTGCGTTTTACTTCGGGTTTCATCTTTTAACTTCAACAACTAAATTAAGTAACTTGTTTGCCTTGTTTGCGTATGACCTGCTCATCCGAGTAACGCACCCCCTTGCCCTTATAGGGCTCCACCGGATAATAAGAGCGCACTTCAGCGGCCATCTTGCCTACAACTGCCTTATCAGCACCCTCAACAGTAATGTTAGTATTATTCTCGACACTCACATTGATGCCGGCAGGAATCTCATGATTAATCTCATGGGAATACCCCAAATTCAGGTTTAACACCGAACCTTTTACTACAGCTTTAAAACCGACTCCGTGAATTTCGAGTTTCTTTTCAAATCCCTTCTCCACGCCAATTACCATGTTATTGATCAAGGATCGAGCTAACCCGTGCATGGCCTTGGCGCGTTTCTCATCACTCTCACGGGTAACAACAACCTGGCTTTCCTCAATCTTGGCCTCGGTGAGTTCAGGTAAATCAAGTTGCAATTTTCCCTTCGGTCCTTCAACGGTAACCATGCGTCCACTGATCGCCACTTTCACGGCATCAGGCACTTGCACAGGCATTTTTCCTATTCGTGACATCGCTTGTTTCTTTCTACCAGACGTGAGCCAAGATCTCCCCACCCACCTTCTGATCACGAGCTTCCTGCCCGGTCAGCACGCCTTTAGGGGTACTGATAATAGCCACCCCTAACCCACCCAGTACACGGGGTATTTCATCCACTCCCACATATTCGCGCAACCCAGGTTTGCTTACCCGCTTAATTCCCTCAATCACTCCCTTTCTGGCCTTAATTTTCAAATTAATCTGCAACTCTCTTTTGGTGTCACCAATCACTGAGTAATCACTGATGAAACCCTCTTGTTTCAGAATTCGAGCAACACTCTCCTTTAGCTTAGAGTGCCTCATTAAGACTTGCGGCTTCAACGCCTTGTTGGCGTTGCGAATATTGGTCAACATATCTGCTATAGTATCCATCGTTTTACCAGCTAGCTTTAGTTACCCCAGGGATAAGCCCACTTACCGCTGCCTCGCGAAAGGCAATACGGGAGAGGCCAAACTTACGAATGAAACCATGTCGACGCCCAGTCAGTTCACACCGATTAACCACCCTGACAGGACTCGCGTTGCGAGGCAGCTGTGAGAGCGCCTCATAATCACGGTCCGCCTTCAACTCCGCACGTTTCACTGCGTATTTCGCAACTGCTCGTTGCTTCTTTTTATTGCGGGCTATCCACGATTTTTTTGCCATATAAAATATTCCTATTTTTTTGCGAAAGGCATACCCAATTTGGTGAGCAGATCCTTTGCTTCTTCATTCGTTTGTGCAGTGGTCACAATGGTGATATCCATACCTTGAGTCCGTTTTACTTTATCCAATTCAATCTCAGGAAAAATGGATTGATCGCCTACCCCCATGGAATAGTTCCCATTACCATCAAAACTACGGGGACTGATGCCTCGAAAGTCGCGGATCCTGGGTAAAGCCGCGGTCGTCAACCGATCGAGAAACTCCCACATCACTTCACGGCGAAGGGTTACATGACAACCAATGGCCTGACCTTCACGCAACTTGAAATTAGAAACGGCTTTTCTCGCCTTATCAATGACTGGCTTTCGTCCGGTTATGATGCTCATGTCTTTCACGGCATCATCCAGTGCCGACTTCTCAAGTGTTGCATCCACACCCATACGGACAACAATCTTTTCTAGGGTAGGTACCTGATGCAGATTTTCATACTGCCGTTCACTATGCAATGCAGGCTTTACCTGATCCTGATATTTTGTCTGAAGTCGTGGTTTCATAGAGAGTTTACTATTCTTCCGACGTAGATTTTTCGGCTTTACCAACCGCAACCTTCTTTGTTTCGTCTGCTGTAGGCGGTTTGGCCTTGTTTTGGCGTTCATTCCAACGGCTCAACTTCATCACATTGGACACGTGAATAGAGGGATTGAGATAAAGCTTTGTACCATTTGGAAATTCCTGACTACGCCGCTGATGCTTAATCACCTTGTCCTCATCATCCAACCCCTTGATTTCCACTTCTACCCGGTTGGATTCGCGCAACAATCGTATCACCTTGCCGGTAGGATAAACCACATTATCCGAATCATCTTTGTACCCTTGACCATACTCCCCGGAAAAAATGACTACCTCGTCATCCTTGCGTACGCGTTTTTCTTTTTTTAAACCCATCACAGAACCTCCGGGGCTAGGGAAATAATTTTCATGAACTTCTTCTGATCTCGTAATTCACGAGCCACTGGACCGAAAATTCGAGTTCCACGCGGGGTCCCTTCTTTGTCGATAATCACTACAGCGTTGTTGTCAAACCGCAGGTAAGAACCATCTGCCCGACGAATGGCTTTGCGTGTACGTACGACCACAGCATCAACCACTTCACTTTTTTTTACAGTACCGTCAGGTGCTGCTTCCTTAATATGCGCTTTCACAATATCGCCTATCTCGCCGAAGCGCTTCGCTTCGCCGAGAACTCCAATGATGGCTGCACGTTTGGCTCCCGTATTATCGGCCACATCACAAATTGAACGTAACTGCAACATATCTTAATCTTTACGGTTTAGCTTCCCACAACCTCAACCAATTCCCAACGTTTAAGCTTGGATAGTGGGCGGCATTCCTGGATGCGCACTGCATCACCAATCTTTGCGGCGTTCTTTTCGTCGTGCGCATAAAACTTTTTCCATCGCGTCACCACTTTCTTGTAGAGCGGATGCCGAACACGCCGCTTCACTTTGACCACTATGGTTTTATCAGCCTTATTCGATACCACCTCACCCAGTCGCTGCTTACGATGTTTCTCAGTCGTTTCACTCATATTTTATCCAAAATTATATTCACTAGGAAACGGAGTCCGCTTCGGGGTTTTTTGTACTTACCTCAGCTTCAACAGCTGAACTGTCTTGTGCAGCCATTTTCCTGCTATTTAAAACTGTCTCTACTCGGGCAATGTTCTTTCGCACTTGCCTAATGCGATGAGATTTCTCCAGAGTTCCGATCGACTTCTGCAGATTTAAACTGAACAACTCCTTGCGCAGCTCGCGGCCCTTTGTCTGCAACTCTATGGGAGTCTCATCTTTGATTTCGCTCATCTTCATGGCTAGCGCTTAATTAATCGGGTTTTAATCGGCAACTTTGCTGCAGCCAAAGCCAAAGCCTCCTTGGCAAGACTCTCGCTCACGCCGGAAATTTCAAAGAGCATGCTCGCCGGTCGCACGACGGCCACCCAACCCTCAACTGCTGCCTTCCCTTTACCCATTCGTACTTCCAAGGGTTTCTTAGTATAGGATTTGTGGGGAAAAATCCTGATCCACACCTTGCCACGACGCTTCATTTTCCGAGTAATTGTTTGGCGACAAGCCTCAATTTGGCGGGTGGTAATCCACGCCCTATCCAGAGCCTGCAAACCATACTCGCCAAAAGAAACATCCGATCCCTTCCAGGCAATGCCAGCACGACTCCCACGATGCATTTTGCGGTATTTTACTCGAGCTGGAATTTGTTTAGCCATGTTTGCTAATCTTCGTTATTTACTTTCGGCGGCACCGGTCTCAATGACTTCGTCTGCACGATTTGAGGGCTTATCCTCACCGGTGCAAACCCAGCACTTGATCCCAAGGATTCCAGCCTTGGTTTTTGCCGCTGTAAAACCATAATCAATATTTGCCCGTAATGTATGCAGCGGAACCCTTCCTTCTAAATACTGTTCAGTTCTAGCTATTTCCCCGCCATTCAGTCGCCCGGCACAACGGATACGAATGCCTTCGGCCCCAAAATCCATGGCCATTTGTACCGCTCGCTTCATAGCGCGGCGAAAGGCGATGCGTCGTTCGAGTTGTTGAGCAACATTCTCTGCCACAAGTTGTGCATCAATCTCCGGCTTGCGGATTTCCTGAATATCCACATAAACTTCTTTACCGGTCATGCGGGCTAAATCTTCCTTAATCTTGTCTATCTCGGCACCACGACGTCCAATCACAACTCCCGGCCGCGCGGTTAAAATCTTAATGCGCACACGCTGGGTAGCACGTTCAATTAGAATCTTGGTCACGGCCGCACCGGAAAGCTTGCTTTTCAACAGCTCGCGGATCGCCCGGTCTTCGGCAAGGTACCCGGCAAAATCTTTCTTGTCGGCGTACCATTTCGAAGACCAGTCTTTATTGACAGCCAACCGAAGCCCAATCGGATTACTTTTATTTCCCATAATACTTACTCGTCAGAAAGTGTAATTCGAATATGACTAGTGCGCTTGATGATTGGTGAACCACCGCCTCTGGCTCGCGTACGCCAACGGCGTAGCGGGGTGCCGGCTCCAGCCATTGCTTCCTTAATGACTAGGGAGTCGGTCGCTAATTTATTTTTCGAATCCAGATACTCCTCCAAGCGCTCCAGCTCCGCTTTCAAATGACGATACTTTCGAGCCAGAGCGCCCTTTTCGTTGGTTTTGTTATTAATCTTCTCCTTAAGTTCAGCCACACGGTTTTGTATTTCCGTCTCGTTCCACTCGTTACTGATATGCTCCGCGTCAGCGATAGCTGTTTTTAGTGTCTTGGCCACGAGCTGGGCGGACTTTCTGGAAATATTAGCAAGGACCGACTGTGCACGAGCAACCGGCAAACCAGCGATTTGGCGTGTTACCTCCCGTACTTTTTTAGGTGACATTCGCACATTAAGACTGGTTGATGTCACAGTCATTTTATCGAACCTCCCGTTTCACATGTACAGAATGCCCCTTGAACTGGCGAGTCGGAGAAAATTCACCGAGCTTGTGGCCTACCATGTTTTCACTCACGTACACGGGCAAGAATGCCTTCCCATTGTGTACGTTAAAAGTAAGCCCCACAAATTCAGGCATTATAGTGCTTCTCCGAGACCAAGTCTTGATCGGCTTGGAAGAACCGGCCTCCTTGGCCTTCATCGCCTTTCCCAGCAACTTAGTGTCGGTATAGAAACCCTTTTTTATTGAACGTGCCATGCTTGCTTACTTTCGTTTCATCGGCCGACCATCACGGCGAACGAGGATAAATTTATTAGAGTATTTTTTCTTGGAACGAGTCTTATATCCCTTGGTACTCACACCCCAAGGAGTTACCGGATGGCCACCACCGGAGGTCTTGGCTTCACCGCCACCCATCGGGTGATCCACCGGATTCTTCGCGACTGCACGGGTAATCCCTCGTCGTCCCCGGTGACGAGTATTGCCTGCTTTTCCAATCACCTGCTTTTCATGATCGGCATTCCCCACCACGCCAACAGTTGCCCAACAACCCGCATTCACTCGGCGAATTTCACCCGAAGGCAGTTTAACCTGTGCGTAATTTTCATCACTCGCCATCACCGTTGCTGAACTTCCAGCTGCGCGAACAATTTGACCGCCTTTGCCTTTGGTGAGTTCAATATTATGAATGACTGTCCCAGGAGGTATGTTGCTTAGAGGCAACGCATTGCCCGGTTCAAGTTCCGCATCCGGACCACTGAAAATCTGATTGCCCACTTCCATTCCTTTGGCTGCAAGAATATAACGCTTCTCTTGATCAGCATATTCCACAAGCGCTATTCGGGCTGAACGTATGGGATCGTACTCTATGGCGATCACTCTACCTTTCACGGTGGCATCAAGCCCGTACTTGTCCCGGGCAAAGCGACGACGGAAATCAACGTTCCGGATCTTCTGCTTTGCCCCTCCTCCCAATCCGCGCATGGTGATATGTCCATCACTATTGCGCCCACCTGTCTTCTTCTTGGTCTTAACCAGCGATTTCTCAGGCTTAGTCTTTGTGATCTCCTCAAAAGTCGAACGCTTGATATAACGCTGTGAGGGAGTCACTGGTTTGTAAGAACGAATAGGCATGATAAATTCTCCTTACAAGAGCTCTATTTCCCCTTTCTTGAGAGTAATCACGGCTTTCTTCCAGTCAGAGGTACTACCGGCCACCTTGGTACGGGCACGCTTGGTCTTTCCGTTCATCCGGGCAGTGTTCACTGAGGCCACTTCAACCTTCGGAAACAATTCTTCAACTGCCTGCCGAATCTGATGTTTATTGGCCCGCACATCCACATGTAGTGTGTACTTTCGAGCCACCTCCTCTTTCATTCCCTTAGTCCGGCGCCAGGTGAAGAGATCCTTCAAGTGCTGCGTTTTCTCAGAATCATGCAGACCCTTGATGACAGTGAATGAGTTCATTTACTTTTGTCCGAATTCAGCCTTCCGACCACTTTTTCCAATCCGTCCTTTGAGATGATAATGACATCAGGACGTAGCACCTCATAGGTATTGAGGCAATCGGCCTCAACCAGCTGAACTAATGGAATATTACGGGCAGCCAAGGCCAACTTGTCTACCTCATCCAAGGAAAGGTTACGGTCGGCTTCGCCAGTGACGAGCAGGACCGTACCCTTTGGAGCAAGCGCTTCAATTTGCGCATGCAAATCCTTGGTCTTGTGAGATTCGAGTTTAAGACTATCTACTACAATCACTTCGCCATCCTTGATCCGCTCGCTTAAGGCTCTGCGTAGCGCGAGTTGACGCGTTTTAGCATTTACCTTCTTGGACATATCCCGAGGATGAGGGCCATGCACCACACCACCTCCAGTGAAAATATTGGTGCGACGCGAACCAGTCCGGGCTCTTCCAGTACCCTTCTGTCGCCACGGCTTCTTGCCTGTCCCGCTCACTTCTCCACGATCTTTGGTCTTGGCTGTCCCACTGCGTTGGGCCGCCAAATGGGCAACCACCACATCGTGCACGGCCTGATTGCCTTTATCGTCTTCAATAACATCAAAGCCAACAGTCATCTTGCCCGAACCGCTGCCTGAGAGTGTTTTAATATCAAGTTCCATCGTCCTACCTCATTACGCCTTCGCCACCTTGGGGCGTTTTTTTGCTTCGCGAATGATAACATAATCACCCTTGGAACCTGGAATAGCTCCTTTAATAAGGAGTACGCTATCCTCTTCGCGCACTTGAATAATCTCTAAATTCTGAACCGTACGACGCTCCTGTCCCATATGGCCCGGCATTTTCTTGCCAGGCACCACCCAACCGGGAGTAGCGCATGCACCAATACCGCCAGGACGACGACTGAAACCACCGTGACCGTGGCTCGCGGGTCCACCTCCGAAATTCCAACGTTTCACAACCCCCTGAAAACCTCGCCCTTTGGTATCTGCTATGACATCCACATAATCGCCAACCTCAAATACCGTCACCGGAACGATATCCCCGGCATTTACTTCGAGCGAAAAATCACGGAACTCTTTGATTAGTTTTGTCACCTGACTGCTATGCTTGCTGAAGTGTCCCTGTAAAGGCTTTTTCGTTCGGCGCTCTGGCTTATCCTGATCATCATATCCGAGCTGCACCGCATTATAGCCATCAGATCCCTCGCCGTCTTTAATCTGCACAACGCGATTCGGCCCGGCATGCACGACAGTAACGCACACAGCATTGCCTTGCGTATCATATACGCGTGTCTGCCCAAGTTTCTTACCTATCAAGCCGATCATTTCCCTAAAAAATCTTTATGTTAATATCCACGCCAGCGGGCAAATTTAGCTTCTTGAGTTCATCCACGGTTGCCGGAGTCGGCTCCATAATGTCAATTAGGCGTTTATGAGTACGCTGCTCAAAGGTTTCCTGGCTTTTCTTGTTTACGTGCGGCGAGCGGGTCATGGTGAACCGCTCACGACGAGTAGGCAGAGGGATAGGGCCAGCCACACGGCTACCAGTCCGCTTAACCGTATCCACAATTTCTGTGGACGACCGATCCAGAACGCGGTGATCAAAGCCTTTGAGTCGTATACGAATCTGTTGTCCTGCTGCCATGCTCTATTATACCTTACTTCTTGACCTTATCTAAAATCTCTTCAGAGATCGAGTTGGGCACTTGTTCAAATCTATACGGCTCCATTGAGTATGAAGCACGACCACTCGAAAGGGAGCGAATATCAGTGGCATACCCAAACATCGTGGCCAGTGGAATCTTCGCGGTGATTACCGTTCCTGAGGACTTGGAATCGATCCCTTCCACCTCTCCACGTCGACGGTTCATGTCACCAATAATGTCACCCTGATACTCGTCTGGCGTCGTGGCTTCCACCTTCATCATCGGCTCCAACAAAACAGCTCCAGCCTTGTTCACGGCCTCTTTCGTCGCCAGAATGCCGGCCATCTTAAAAGCAATTTCACTGGAATCCACCTCGTGGTAGGAGCCATCAATGATGGTCACCTTGAGGTCAATCATCTCGTACCCAGCCAGCACACCACCTTGAATCGTTTCCTGAATACCTTTTTGTACTGCTGGAATGAATTCACGAGGGATCGCCCCACCCACAATTTTGCTTTCAATCTCGATGCCAGAACCCCGTTCATTGGGTTCAATGGTAATAGTCGCATCACCATACTGTCCACGACCACCGGATTGTTTTTTGAACAATCCACGACCCTCAGCCGGAGCAGTAATGGTTTCACGATAGGCAATTTGCGGTGCACCCGCCTGGGCTTCCACTTTGAACTCGCGAAATAACCGATCACGAATAATTTCCAGATGCAACTCACCCATACCAGCTATGAGTGTCTGCCCGGTCTCCTGATCGGTAAAGCAGTTGAAAGTCGGATCTTCCTCTGACAAAGCCTGTAGACCTGCACCCATTTTTTCTTGGTCGGCTTTGGTGTCCGGTTCAATAGCCATGGAGATAACCGGCTCGGGGAATGTTGGAGGCTCAAGACACACATCAATATCCGGTGAACAAAGCGTATCACCTGTTGTGATATTTCGAATACCCACCAAGGCGGCAATGTCTCCGGCATAAACCGTCTCAACATTCTCCTGTTTGTCGGCTTGGATCATCATTATCCGGTTCACTCGCTCTTTCTTACGTGTGCGTGGGTTATAAATTGTTTCGCCCTTGCTGATCTGGCCACTATATACCCGAAAGAAAACTAGTTTACCCGCAAAAGGATCGGTCCACAGTTTAAAGGCGAGAGAACAAAATTTACCGTTATCATCAGCCAAAAATTCAGTTAATTTTTCCTCGTCATCCGGATCTGCGCCGGATTGAGCTTCCACATCAAGTGGAGAAGGAAGGTAATCAACCACTGCATCCACCAATGGTTGCACACCCTTGTTCTTAAAGGCCGATCCTCCCAGAACTGGCACAAACTCACCGGCAATCGTCAGTCGACGAATGGCCTGTTTGAGAGTCACAGCGTCAACAGGTTGCTCATCCAACAGTAACTCCATGACCAGATCATCACGATCGCCCACTGCCTCCACCAGCTCGGCTAAAGCTGCTTCAGCTTTGTCCTGAAGTTCCTCAGGTATATCTTCAATTAAAATTTTGGAACCAAACTCATCAGATGGATCGGAAATCAGCGCCTTTTGGTTCACCACATCAAGAACCCCCTTGAGATCTTCCTCCGCACCAATCGGAATGCCCACCGGGAATGCCGGTGCCCCCAAACGGTCGCGCATTTCTGCCACCACACTGGAAAAATCAGCACCTGTGCGATCCATTTTATTTACAAAAGCAATACGAGGCACCCCGTATTTGGTTGCCTGCCGCCATACAGTCTCGGATTGTGGCTGGACTCCAGCAACTCCACAGAATACTGCCACCGCCCCATCCAACACACGCATGGAACGCTCCACTTCCGCGGTGAAATCCACATGACCTGGAGTATCTATAATATTTACGCGGTGACCCACTTCCGACCAAAGTTTGGTCGTCCCATCTTCAGCTTGTTTCCAGAAACAAGTGGTAGCCGCTGAAGTAATGGTAATACCCCGCTCTCGCTCTTGTTCCATCCAATCGGTGACAGTATTACCATCGTGCACCTCACCAATTTTGTGACAGAGGCCTGTGTAAAAGAGAATGCGCTCGGTCGTCGTGGTTTTACCCGCATCAATATGTGCGGCAATCCCAATATTCCGAGTACGCTCCAGTGTGTACTCGCGGTTCGGCGAGTTCAGCGAACTGGAATCTCTCTCAACTGTCGTTTCCATCTTCTATTTAGTACTAAAAAAACGCTCCGGAAATCATCGTCGTCCGAAGCGAATTCT
>CAZHJW010000021.1:0-21820 GCA_964533265.1 uncultured Pedosphaera sp. | reverse complement strand
AAAAGGTTCACAAGAGCATCAAGAAATTTGATTACGACCCCAGCAAGGGCCGCTTTCGTAGTTGGCTGTGCCTGATCGTAAAGCAGCAAATAGCTGACCACTATCGCAAGTTAAAGAATTTCCCTCCACTTCCCAGCCCATTAAATGAAAACCCCGAAGGGCCTCATGTGGATATTGAAGATCCGGTGGATGATTTCCAGAAAATCTGGGATAAAGAATTTCAAGAAGATATTCAATCTTGCGGCGAGATGTGCCTGAAGAAAAAGATTAGGCCGGATCAGTATGAAATTTTTAAGGCCTACGTTATTGAGGGGAGACCGGCAAAAGAAGTTGCCGAGCAACTGGGAGTCAGTGAAGATACGGTCTACCAAACCAAGACACGCGTTATGCCGATTTGGGATAAGTGCATCAAAGATTGTGAAGGCAAAAATACAAATAATGGCTCAGGGTGCCCGGCCCTGTCGCCGTGAGTTTTGCCCGCGCGCAGACCACGGGCTTTGAGTTATACTGTTAAGTCCGGCCTTACGGTTGGCGATGTTTTCATAAACATGCAACTTTCCCGCCAAAGACCCAACACAGATGGTGCCGTTATAACCAATGGCCGGGGCGGCTAATGCTGTGCCCACTCCGTTTTTGAAGACCTGCCGTATAATCCCAGTTTTCCCATCCAGCACATAAAACCTGCCCTCTCCTGGGGCTTCACCTGTTCCCAAATAAACCAGTCCATTAGTATCTATGACCGCAGACTCTCCAACCCATTGCCCCAATTTACGGTCCCATATCTTGGCCCCGGTTTTTCCATTCAATGCATAGACCTTGTGATCCATTGAGCTGATGTAAATTGTGCCATCCTTTCCAATCGCGGGGGAGGCCTCGATCACGCCTTTGGTTTCAAATGCCCATATCTTGACCCCACTCTTTCCATCCAGTGCATAAACATAATTATCTTTGGCCCCAACATAAACGGTTCCATCAGCCCCGATAGCAGGGGAAGAGCGCACCCAATTCCCCGTTTCAAACTCCCATATCTTTGCCCCGGTATTACCATTCAGCGCATAGACCTTATTGTCATCAGAGCCAATATAAACGGTTCCATCCTTTCCAATGGCTGGGGAGGAGATCACACTTCCCTCAGTCTTAAATGTCCATTTTGTGATTCCGGTTGCCCCATCCAGCGCATAGGTCTTGTTATCATCAGAGCCAATATAAACGGTGCCATCAGTTCCAATGGAGGGGGAGGATCTCACCTTGCCTGCGGTTTTAAATTCCCATTTTTTCCTTCCGTGTGCTCCATCCAGCGCGTAGACGTTGTTGTCCTCACAGCCAAAATAAATAGTGCCATTGGCAGGATCGACGACCGGCGAGGAGCTCAACGCGTCACCAGCCTGAAACGTCCATTTTTCCTCTAATTTAACGATGCTTTGTAAAAGTTGGGCTGCTTCATTATGGCCTTGATCTGCTGCTTTGTGGAACAAAGCAGCCGCCTTGCTGAAATCCCTATCAACACCTTTTCCATCGTAATAAAGTACACCCAAATGGAACTGCCCTGAGGGATTCTTTTCCCCAGCCGCTTTGCTGAATAACTCAAAGGCCTGCTTGAAATTCTTGCTGCCCCCCAACCCATCACGATACATGATGCCTAGTTCCACCATTGCTTCAACATTGTTCAAAACCGCTGCCCTTTGAAAGCACTGGAAGGCCGCCTTCTGGTCCTTTTTCACGACAATGCCTTCAAAATACAAACGGCCCAAGAGTAATTGAAATTCGGCGTCTTTCTCTGATTCTTCCTTATTCTCCCTAACCGCGTTCATGGCCCATTTGGCAGCCTGAGAAAAGCGATTTTCTTCAAAACGCATTTTCGCCATAGCCGATTGTGCGGGGAAATAACCCCGTTCCGCAGCTTTGCGATACCAAAATGATGCAAGGATTGGATCCTTTGTCTGGTGCAGAACCCCCAGCCGGAATTGCGAAAGAACAAATTCTTTGTTAGCAGCTTTGGTCCACCACTTCGCCGCTTCCTTAGGGTCCTTTGGTACTCCTCTCCCTTCAATATACATCCACCCAAGGTTGTGTTGCGCTTTTACATGCCCCTGTTCCGCAGCTTTGAGCCACCACTTAGTAGCTTTCTTGTCGTCCCATGCCACTCCTCTAGCACTTTCATACAAAATCCCAATCCTAAATTGAGATTTAGGATGCCCTGTCATGGCGGCTTTCAGCCATAATTTTGCGGCGCGACTGTAATCGCTAGTTCTATAAGCCTTCTCACCCTCCCAGTATAACTCTTCTGTGGATTTGCCCATCCCAAACCACGGTTCGGTTTTATATAAAATAAGGGCAACTACCATTGCACCGATGCTTATATATATCCGTATTTTTGTTTGCTTGAATGTGAACTTTTCCCTTCCGCCTGTCTCTATCCATTGACGCACATCAAGCATTGTCATGGGGCGTTTGGTTGGTTTCTTTTGCAGGCAGGCCATCACCAGTTTCTCCACATAATTGGGAATGGCATTCTCCAGCCCAAGCTCCTTGAGGCGTTCGGCCATGGAAGTGGGTTCCGTGTGCCGGGCTTGACCGGAAACATCTCCTTGATAAAAAGGAGGGGTGCTCGTCAGGAGCTCATATATGGTGGCCCCTACTGAGTAGATGTCATCAGTTACCCGAGGCCGCTCTCCATCCAGTTGCTGTGGGCTCATGTAAACCAAGGTTCCCGATCCCAGGACCGTTTTACTCATAAAAGACGAAGTATTGTCGACTAAAGTGCTGGCAATCCCGAAGTCGGCCAGTTTCAGGTGGTCCTCCCAATCAAGCATCAGGTTGGCAGGCTTGATGTCCCGGTGGATTACTCTTTGTACGTGCGCATATTCCAGTGCAGCACATAATTGCAACATGTATTTGCGCAACCTACTCCAAGACATAACTCTATTCGGAAGTTTTTTTCGTACTTCATGCAGATTTGTCCCATCAACATATTCCATGGTAATAAAGGGTGGCTCATTGGCCTCTTCCCACAAGGAACCCACATTCACTATATTTTCATGATTCAAGCCCTGAGCCTGTTTCACTTCGCGTTTTAAGTCATCCGTAACAGTTGTATCGGCAATACCTTGTTCTTTGGGCTTTACCAACTTGAGAGCCCATTGTTGGCCATCCTTGGCATCCTGGGCCAACCACACGGCCCCCATGCCTCCACTGCCCAGTTCCTTAATCAAAATAAAACGTCCGTTGCCCAAGCGGGAGCCCGCCTTCAATTCAACGATCCCCTTACGCTCAACATTAAGATAGAAGTTCTCACCTATCCAAAGCTTTTGATGGGGCAAGAGGGGCACCGGTGAATTCCCCCGTACCTGCTCACTATCTTTCTCATCGACAATATAGGTGCCAGTTTGACTATTTAGATCCTGAACACTGATTTCGTCTTCCTCAATTATAAGAAGCGCATGTCCTGACGAGATATTATGGTCACCAATCCAGATAGCATCATTTTTTTGATCCGAGCCAATCGTATGTTCTCCTGGGCCAATTCGAACCTTATTGTAAATCGATTCGTTACTCCTAAAAATTGTGATCTTATTTAGTGCTTCAGGCCTGGAGGAAGGTATGATTGGCTCGGACTTAACCCGTACTCCATACTGTGCGAGCATTTCTTTTAACTGCTCGAAAGAAAACCCCCTGTTACGCACCTGAGACACGGCCGTAGGTGAATAAACCTCCAGGAGATTGAACATACCTTGCAGATGCCCCTGTTCGGCTGCCTTTTGATACCACTTTTCCGCCTCATTAAGATTCCTCGGTGCTCCCGCCTGTCCATGACAATACATATCGCCAAGACGATTTTGTGCATCAGCATTTCCCTCCTTTGCATCCCGAAAGGTTGGGGTTTCGGTAAATGGCACTGCAACGGCCTCAGGCGAGCCACTGATCGCCATTCCTTGGGCTGAAGAGGGCGGTGTGATGGGTGGGCTCGGCCATTGAATTTGGAAAAAGTAGTGGTTCCCGAGCCAAAGTTCTTGATGGGGCTTGAGGGGAACCGATACCCTGTTGCCTACCCGCAAGGTTTGGTCCCCATCCATGATGAAGGTGCCGGCTTTACTATCTAGATCGCGCACCTTAATGCCTTCAGTGCCAATGGTCAGCAGCGCATGTTCCGGGGATATATTGGTCGAATCAGGGATGTGGATAGACGCGGTGGTCGCATCTCCACCAATCTTATGCTCAACACCAAGCGCTACCTCAAATGCCCAACCACCAGATCCGTCAGGTCTAAGAACCATTATCCTGGTGGTGGGGTAGGGCATAAATTCAGTATATACAGTCGGTCCCATTAAGAAAAGAAGCTGTTTTTTTGGGCTAACCTGTGCCTCTTATGAAAAAACACGCTAATCTCAAATTTTTTGTCAGGTAGGGTGTTGATGATCCGTACTATCCTACGAACTACAATAATGTAGTCTTAACCTGATTACCTAAGGAAAAAGAAAAATGAATAATTGGATAAAGAAAATCACTCTACTGAGCCTCGTTTTGCTTGGTATTTTCAGTGCCACCTCGGCAAAAGCACAAATGGGAATGGGGTACCCTCGCATGTCTCAACAGTATATAAATCCCTATCAAAAGCTAATTATGCAATCTATGCAGGCACAATCTAGGGCGTATCACTACATGCAGATGCTTCATCGGCAGAATGCCATCTATTGGAATACGGTCCGTATGAGGCACATGTACACGGAGTATGCCAGGCAGCAACAGCAAAGAGCACAGGCACTATACCAGCAAGCACAGGCAGTGCTTGAAAAAAATCCTGAATATAAATTCAACTCTTTTCAGTTTAAGCCCATCCAATTCCCTCTGCCTCAAATGGGAAATCCAGGCACGCAGGCCTCACAACCTAAGATGATGGCAGGGAATCGGCGCTAATAGGCCCCAAGTAATCGTAAAAGGTTAAATAAGCCCTCCGGCTTACGGGGGGCATTTTTTATTATTTTTTGTCAGATTGAGCATTGGCCATCCGTACTATCCTTCAAAAGAATATAGAAATGGAAACAACAACAAATAATTGGATAAAGAAAATAACCTTAATGAGCCTTGTTTTGCTCGGCATGTTCAGTGCCGACTCGGCAAAAGCACAAATTGCCCATGAGAGCCGTTCTCGTGCGCAGGCTCATCAACGAGCAGCATTGCAGCTCCTTTTCACATCACCAAACAATCAACGGTACATTTGGTATCTGCAGAATGAAATTTCTCAGATCCAAAAGAGGTTGGCTGAGCTAGATTTATTTGCTCGTAAGCTTATTTTGAATCGTCAATGGACCGAGCAGAAGAGGTTGAACTATCACTCGCAGGAAAGAGCTTTAAGGCATCGGCTATTGACCTTCCATCAAGCATTGCGTGCTTATTAAATGATTTTTGAAGGGATACTTAAACAAATCTTAAAGTTCGACTGGGGGCCAGTCGTTTTTGCTACGTTTCCCCGTTGACTGACCGCGGCGAGAGTGCTCTTCTTTCGCCCGAATCATGAGAGCGATACTGGGTTTACTTCTGTTTCCATTACTCTTGGGGGCACAGCAGGTTCCTGTGAAGGAACATTATCTTTCTAACGGCATGAAAGTGCTGCTTTTGGAGCGTCATGATGCTCCCAGTATCTCCGGGGGTTGGGTGGCACGTGTGGGTAGTGTAAATGAACGACCGGGCATCACTGGAATCGCCCACTTGTTCGAGCACATGATGTTCAAGGGGACCCCCAAGATTGGCACCAAGGATTACCAGAAAGATCTCAAGATTATTGCCGAACAGGAGCGCGTTCGTGATGCCATGCGGCTGGAGGAACGTAAAATGCGTGCGATGTGGAGAAAAGGCGAGATCACTGATCTGCAGGATCCGGACCAGAAAACCGACGCATGGAAGAAGCTCAACGAGGAGTTTGACAAACTAATGGAAGAACATCGCAAGGTGATCGTAAAAAATGAGTTCGATCGCATTTATACCGCGAATGGCGGCAGCCGAATGAACGCTTATACTAGCTATGATCACACGGCGTATTTCATCACGGTGCCTGCAAATAAGTTGGAACTCTTCATGTGGATGGAGAGTGGACGCTTGCTGGAGCCGGTTTTTCGCGAGTTTTATGCGGAACGAGATGTGGTGTTTGAGGAGCGGCGTATGCGCACCGAGAGCACCCCGCTTGGGAAATTCTTTGAGAGTTTCAGTTCACTCTTTTGGGAATCGCATCCTTACAGCTGGCCCATTATCGGCTGGCCTTCGGACATCCCTGCCATATCCAAAAAACAGGCTGATGAGTTTTATGCGACTTACTATATGCCGCAAAACCTGACGCTAGTATTGGTGGGTGACTTTAAAAGTGAGGAAACGTTGGTCACGGCTGAGAAATATTTTGGTCGCCTTAAAAAGGGTGAAGGGGACGTGCCGGATGTTGTTACACTGGAACAACCGCAGAAAGCTGAGAAACGTTTTTATGCTGAAGCGGAGACTAATCCAAACGTGGACATCTACTGGCACACGCCGGCGTTTGGCCATAAGGACACCTATCCATTGAGTGTGCTGGCTCAGGTTTTAAGTACCCGCACGGGGCGGTTGCACAAGGAGTTGGTGCTCGGTAAGAAAATGGCTACTGACACTTGGGCCTGGCAGGGGGCACGCAAATATGCCGGCGAGTTCAACATGGGCGGCGAGGTGACTGAAGGTAACACCCCAGAACAGGTGGAAGGGGAGATATATAAGCTGGTGGAGGAACTTAAAACAAAACCGGTGCCGACAAAAGAGCTGCAGAAAGTAAAAAATAATTTTGCGGCGGCTGAGTATCGTAGGCTCAGTTCCAATCATCCTATCCTGATGCAGATCATGCGCAGTGAAGGGTTGGGTAATTGGCGTGAGATTAATGAAGCAGGGCCCAAGCTTCAGGCAGTGAGCGCAGAGGATTTACAGCGGGTGGCAAAAAAATATTTCACTAAGGAAAATCGTGCGGTGGCGATTTACACGCGAAAACCTGGCACAGGTGGCGGTGATGGGGACCCTCTGTTGGCGGGGCTTGATGCGCAAGCCAAGGCGATGGCGCGTAAAATGAGTGGCTCGATTAATGCAAATAAAGATTTAACTCAACTAAAGAAACAGCTGGCGAGTCTTGAAGCCCAGATGGAAAAGGCTGGAGCGAAAGCCCCGCCGGTAATGAAAGTTATCCGTAACGTTCTGCGTAAACGTATTGGTGAACTGGAAAAGAAATAATAGGAGAACAAATAATGAAACAGATTTTAATTGGACTTCTTTTTGTAACCGTAATGGTGCCAGCGTTTGCGGCTGATATTCCTGACCGTCCGGAGAAACTGAAATTTCCAGAGCTGAAATACGAGCCACCGGTCGGTGCGAAATATCGGGTCGAGTTGCGAAATGGGCCTGTAGCTTTTGTCGTGCCTAACCGCGAACTGCCTTTGATCAGTATCTCGATACTCGTCCGCACCGGCAAATATAATGAACCCAAAGGTAAAGAAGGCTTGGCGTCCATGGCTGGCTATTTGTTGAGTAAGGGGGGAACTAAAAGTCACACTGCTGAGGATCTAGAGGAACGTTTGGCGTTCTTAGCTGCCGGATTATCATCCAGTGTGGGCGATACTTCTGGCAGCGTTGGGGTAAATCTGCTTTCCAAGGATTTGGACGAAGGCTTGGCGATGTTGCGTGAAGTGCTTACGACCCCCCGTTTTCAAAAGAATCGTATTGAGTTGTATAAAACACAGCAATTGCAGGCGATGAAGCAACGTAATGATGATTCGCGTAATATTGAACGACAGGAATTGGTTCGCCTGGCATATGGTGATCATTTTTTCCGATGTCAATCCACTACCAAGGCTTCCATTGAGGCAATTACCGTAGAAGATTTACGGACTTTTCATCAGGAATGGTTCCATCCGGCTAACTTTGTAGTGGCTGTGAGCGGTGATTTTGAACGCAAGAAGATGGTGGTCAATCTGGAAAAGCTATTCGCCAAGTGGCCTTATAAAGGGAAGAGGGCACAGGAGGTGCCGACCAATAAAAAATTTGCTAAACCTGGAGTATATCTGGTGAACAAGGAAGTAAATCAGGGACGGGTGGATATCATGTTACCGGGAATCATGCGTGATAATCCCGACTACTATGCAGTGCAGGTGATGAATGACATTCTTGGGGGAGGTGGGTTTACCAGTCGCATTACCAACCGAGTGCGTTCAGATGAAGGTCTTGCTTATAGTGCCTACTCCTACTGTCCGGGCGGGACATATTTCCCACGAACATTCGTGGCAGGCTATCAGAGCAAGTCTCGAACTGTATTGTATGCTGCTCAGATCGTTCTTGAGGAAATGCTCAAGATTACTCAAGAGGAAGTGACTGACAAGGAGATTGAAACCGCCAAGGCGAGTTATATTCAGACTTTCCCTCAGGCTTTTGAAACGAAGAGGGCAGTAGCCGGAACATTTGCTGACGAAGAGTTTACCGGTCGCCTTGAGGAGGATCCGGATTACTTCAAACAGTTTCGTGACAAGATTGCAGCAGTAACCAAGGCAGATGTGCAGCGGGTGGCCAACAAGTATCTCACTCCCGAAAAAGTTGCGATTCTCATTGTGGGGAATAAGAAAGATATTATCAAAGGACATCCGGATCATCCGGTAAGCATCGATAGCCTTGCCAAAGGGGGGTTAAAGGACGTTCCCTTACGTGATCCCTTTACTCTGGTTCCATTGAAATAGCTCAAAGCGGTCAAATCGCATACTCATCGGTTGCGTTTCTCTCGAAAAGAAGGCAGATTGTCCCGGCGTCATGGAGATGGTAATCAAATGCCCTGCGTGTACAACCGAACTCTCGGTGGATGATGCGGCTGCGGGTTCCCAGATTAAATGTCCGGATCCTAACTGTGGCACGCTGCTCGTAGTGCCTGCGTTTAGCCCACAATCAACGGCCTCTTCTTCTCCGGTTTCGACGAATTACTCCAGCGGAAGTGATGAGGAGCTCGCCCGTAAGATCGCCAGAATGTATGACAAAATGGCGAAAGAGGTGGGCAAGGCGATTGTTGGCCAGCAGGAGGTGATTGAGCAGCTTTTTATTGCTGTCTTTGCCCGCAGCCATTGCTTGCTGGAGGGTGTGCCAGGCTTGGCCAAAACCTACACTATTAAGAGTTTATCAGAGGCCATGAGTCTCACCTTTCGTCGTGTGCAATTTACGCCTGACTTGATGCCTGCAGACATCACCGGCACCGACGTTATCCAGCAGGACGCTGAAGGGCGTCGGCAACTAGTGTTCCTGCGTGGACCGATTTTCGCCCAGTTGGTTTTGGCGGATGAAATTAACCGTTCTCCCCCGAAGACTCAGGCTGCTTTGCTTGAGGCGATGCAGGAACACTCGGTGACGGTCGGAGGTCAAACGTATGGGTTGGAGCAGCCTTTCTTTGTTCTTGCCACGCAAAACCCCATTGAGCAGGAAGGCACTTACCCGTTGCCTGAAGCGCAAAAGGATCGCTTCATGTTTCACATTAGGGTGAAATACCCCAACAAGGAAGAGGAAGCAGAGATCATCCGCCGTACCACCGGCGTGCATGATGACCCAATTAAACCGGTGATCAGTGGTGATGAAATTATCCAGTGCCAACAGATTGTACGCAAAGTGCCTGTCCCAGATCACGTAAACAACTACGTACTCGAGTTGGTGCGACGCTGTCGGCCTGATGATGCTGAGGCGTTGCCCTTCACTCGCGAGTTGATTGGTTGGGGACCTGGCCCTCGCGCCTGTCAGCAACTGATTATGGGAGGTAAAGTCAGGGCTATTCTTCAGGGCCGCCCCAACGTGGTGCCCGAAGATATTGCCGCCTTGGCACACCCGGTGTTGCGTCACCGTATTATACCCACTTTTAACGCTGAGGCCGAAGGGATCACCGTCGATCATATCATCGACAAGGTTTTACAGGCGGTGCCGCAGCAACCGGCTGGTGCGACTCTTTAGTCAGGTTTGCAAGCAGTTAAACAAACTTGAGTGCCTTATATGGCTCCACTCACCGAAATATTGCAACCAGAGGAGTTGCAAAGCATCGTTAACCTCCAGTTGATGGCCAAGCAAACCGTGGAGGGTGCGATTACCGGCCAGCACCGTTCTCCTCATAAAGGTTTTAGTGTCGAGTTTGCGCAGCACCGGGAGTACGTGCAGGGAGATGAGATTCGGCGGGTAGACTGGAAGGTGTTTGCCAAAACCGACCGCTACTACGTTCGTGAGTATGAGGAGGAGACTAATCTGCGGGCCATGTTGCTTTTGGATGCTAGTGGTAGCATGGCTTACGCCGGTGAAAGCGGGATTACAAAGCTACAACACGCACTGAAGCTGGCCGCGTGTTTGGCTCATATTATCATGAAGCAGAGTGATAGTATTGGTCTGATGACTTTTGACACTAAAATTCGCACCCATGTTCCGCCGCGTTCAAGTACTCGGCATCTGCGGGTGTTGTATGAGGAAATGATCAACACAAGGCCAGGAGGAGAAACCGATCTTTCTGAGGTATTTCATGACATTGTACCCCGCATTCATAAACGGGGAATGGTCTTTATTTTATCCGACTGCTTTACTGAAGTTAAGGAGCTATTAGCTTCGCTAGCCCATTTTCGCCGTGCTTCGCATGAAGTGGTGATTTTCCATGTGATGGATCGTGATGAAGTAGAGTTTCCTTTTGATGCATGGACCCGATTTGAAAATTTGGAACGAATGGCAGAATTTCGAATGGTTGATCCGGCCAGCTTTCGCGCGGCATATTTGGATAACTTCGCAAAATTTACCGAGGCCCTGAAAGATGGCTGCCAACGGCACCGGATTGATTTGGTGCCGATGTATACACATGAATCATTGACCGATAGCTTGGCACGCTTTCTCAAGCAACGTCAGGGGGTGGTATGAGTTTCATGAATCTGGCACTTCTCGGAGGGGCAGCTGCAGCAGCGATTCCGATTCTCGTGCACCTCATTAGCAAGAGCCAGCATCGTGAAATTAAGTGGGGAGCAATGCATCTTATTGAGCTCACTCTAAAGTCTCAGCAGCGTCGGCTGCGATTTGAAAACTGGCTGTTGATGTTATTGCGCTGCGCAATCCCCATAATCCTAGCCCTGTGTATGGCGCGCCCTATCTTGAAGGGGTCAGCTGTATTGTGGGCAAATGAAAAAACCTCTTTATTGGTGCTCTTGGATAACAGCTACTCAATGGATTTCAAAGGGGTCGGTGGAACCAATTTCGAAAATGCGAGGGATACAACAGCTGAGATAATAAAGGACCTGCAGCGAGGTTCAGATGTAAACGTGATTTTGATGAGTGATCCGGATTCCCCCTTGTATGACACACCGGTTTTTAACACCAAGGCGGTTGCCCAGGAGATTTCCGAAATGTCGGCTGGCTTTGGCCAAGCTCGGGTGAGTGAGACTTTGGAGAAAGGGGCAGAGCATTTATCAGTTATGGATCATCCACATCGTGAGATGGTATTGGTCACCGATTTACAACACATCAGCTGGCCTATCGAAGAGGGTGAAGCGGCCTTGCGTACGCGTGTTTGCAAACAGCTTAAAGGAATGGAGATTCCGCCAAGCATTACGCTTTTTCATAACGGTGTTGAGGGTCGCGAGAATGTCTGTGTGGAGACTCTGGGATTCTCTCATCTACTATTGGGGGTGAATCAAACGATTAAGGTTCAGGCATCTTTGCGTAATTATGGTGAGCGCAATCACGAGGCTTTGAGGGTGGTCTTTCATGCCGATGGTAAGCCGGTCGATGAACAATTAATCCCTCTAGGGGCTGGAGAGAGACGACAGGTGCGTTTTCGCCATCAGTTTGATCAGCCCGGTTCTCATGTGATAGAGGTCCTCACAGATGCAGATAGCCTTAAGGCGGACAATACTTTCCGAGCCAGCATTCCCGTTTGGGATAGAGTGCCGGTATTGGTAGTTGATGGGGCCCCTAGTCCTGAGCCGTTGGAGGGAGAGGTTGATTATTTACGGATTGCACTTCAGCCATTCCATGAGGGAGGAGCGAAGAATCTGGTCGATCTATTGCAGACGAAGGTAATAAATTTGGATGAATTTAATGCAGCGAAGATTGGTGAAGCTCGGGTGGTTATATTGGCCAACGTAGCCAAACTAAAGTTGAAGCAACTGAACGAATTACAGGATTTTGTAAAGGATGGAGGAGGGCTTTTGATTTTTGGAGGCGATCAGGTTGATCAGAAATGGTATAATGACTTCCTCTTGCAATATGGCCTTTTGCCTGCGCGTTTGGGAGAGGTGGCAGATAAGCGGAAAGGCCCTGAACCATTTTCGCGTATCATAGTCCAGCGTTTTGATAACCCGGCATTAGAAATATTTAGCAATCCGCGCAATGGTGACTTGGCCTCGGCTGAAATTAATCGGTGGCACCGTACTCTTGAGAATCCGGACAATGATCTGGTTCGTCCATTGGCCAGACTGGAAACCGGTGATGCCTTTCTGCTGGAAAAAAAATGGGGCAACGGGCGGGTTATCTTTTGTGCAACCACATGTGATGACGCATGGAGCAGCTTGCCTCTGCGGGAAGTTTTTGTGCCATTTGTCCAGCGGTTGAGTACGTATCTTGCCTCCTCAGTAATGCCTCCACGAAATCTAGGAGTAGGAGAGAAGGCGGTGGCGCATTTTCCGGCGACAGCAGCCGGAGGAGAAGTAGTTGTGCTAGATTCGCAAGAAAAGGAGCACACAATTTCAATTGAGGCTCGGGGAGGGCGCGGGGTAGCTACTTTTGACGATACTTCACGCCCGGGGTTATATGAAATGAAAGGGCCTGATGGTAAACTGATCCATTTTGTTGTGAATACCGAACGAAGTGAGAGTGATCTCAAACAGCTTGCTCCTGAAAAACGCCATGAGGTGGCCAATTCCATGGGCGCGGCTTTGGTAACCAGCATGGAGGAGTATCGTAAGCTCGATCATTCTCGCCGTTTCGGTCAAGAAATCTGGAAGCCTCTTTTCGTGCTGGTATTGTTCATATTATTTTTTGAACTTTGGTTGGAACGTCGTATGGCGCGTTCACGTATTTAGGGTTAAGCTAATCATAGGCGTGTTGAGTTCGAAAATCATGATGGCCGCGCAATCGGTGAAAGGATCGCATCTCCATTTCTCTGGAGACCTCACTTGGTGGATGGCTCTGCTCATAGCGATTGGAGCTGTGGTGTTTGCGGCCTGGATTTACCGTGGCGACCTACAGGGTCGCACAGCAAAAGGGCTGTGGTTGCTTCCGGTGTTGAGGGGGGGGGCGGTGCTGTTGGTCGTGATGATGTTGGCTGGACCCGTCATTCAACACCGTACTTCCATTGGAACGACCGCTCGAGTACTGATGTATGTTGATGCGTCAGCCAGCATGAAGGCTACTGATGAGCAGATGGAATTATCCCGCAAGTTGGGGATTCTGAACCGTCTAGGATGGCTGGAAGGAGGGGAGAATAAGATGTATGCGGGTAATGCGCTTGCTCGATTGGGTGAACTGAAGCGTGTGCTCACCGCTATGGCAGCTGATACTGCAAAAAATCTCCCGGGGCATGTCGAAAAAGGAGAGACTCTCGCCAAACAAACTGCAAAGCATTTGGAAGGAATGCAGCTTGAAGGCTGGACAGAGGAACAGCTTGATGCCTTTAAAAAGGAGGTGCTGAATCCCTTTCTTAAGGTGGATCCTGACCAAGCCAACGTAGAGGATAAGGCGGCATTGTTGGCGCTTCAACCGGGTATTGGGCGATGGGAGGAAACTATTCGCGGCTTGCTGCCAAAAGGGGCCGCGGCGCTGGAGAAGATGGATCCTGAAACGCGGGCTGCCATCGAACGTTTTGACCGCACCCCGCGTTGGCAACGTCTGGAAAGTCAGCTGCTGGGCGGTGCCGATGGATTGTTGAATCAACTGGCCGCCGAACATAATGTTGAACTTCTCGCACTCACTGCACGCCGGTTTCAAATGTTATGGCATCCGGGTGCCATTGGGAATGAGGAAGCAGATGACAAGAGCCAGCCCATTGATGATAAGGAAGATCCCAATGCGCCGCCTCGCACATTACCGGTGGCTGCCACCAACATGATAACTGATTTGAGTACCGGCATTGTTGAGGGTGCGGTATCAGAAAATCCCTCCGAAAAGCTCTTTGTCGTCTTGTTTACCGATGGACAGCATAATATTGAAGGAGCCTCACCCTTGACGATGGCTGGCCAACTTAAGGACCGGGGAATTGCTGTGCATGTAGTCGGGTTAGGATCGGCAGAAGCGTCAAGGGATCTGGCTGTGCTCAAGATTGACTCGCCCGAATCAGTCTATCCGGATGCGGAACTGGCAGGTGATGTGATAATTCATGACGGGATGGATCCGGGGAAACCATTCACTATTCGCATTGAGCGTGAGGGACGAGTGGTATGGCAAAAGGAATTTGTGACTGCGGGTACTCGCCGCAAACTTCCCTTCGCCTTTCCAATTGAAGAAATTGTTAAGGCGGCACAGGCAGTACAGAACCGTGATATTCGTTATGCAAACCTGCCGCTTGAGTTCAGGGTGGTTATTCCACCGATTGAAGGGGAATCCAAGGACGACAACAACGTGGGGACACTGCGGGTGAATGTAGTGACTCAAAAGCCAAAGATTCTGCTGATCGACAGTCGGCCCAGATGGGAATTTCGTTATCTACGTAACTTGCTTGAGCGTGATAAACGTTGGGAAGTTAACACGATACTCGGCCGATGGGCCGGCGGCAATCCCACCTTGGGTCCGCGCGGAAACGGTCCCGGAAAATTTCCCGGTAATGCTAATGACGTCTTGGCTCGTAAGCTTTTGTTTGGCTACCAGTTGATCATCATGGGAGATGTCGCCAGAACTGCCTTTGTGCCTAAGGAGCTATTTTGGCTTAAACAATTTGTTCAAGTTAATGGTGGGGGAATGATTTTCATTGATGGGCGTATGGAGAAGCTTTCCAACTTCTCCCGAACCCCGGTTTATGATCTCTTACCTGTGAAACTTGCTGCGGCAGGCCAGACTGAAGTGCGCAGTTTGGGCACCCGTTTGCGTTTTCGAGGCGGCGGTGGGAAGAAGGGTCCTCTCATGCTGGATGATGACACCGCGGCCAACCTTAGGATATGGAATGATTTGCCAGGACCGCGTTGGGTGGCCAGATCCGAGTCCCTGCCGGGAACTGAAACACTTTTGGACGTGGTTGATGGAGAAACGGTGATTCCCGGTTTGGTCTTCCGTCGATATGGAGCCGGGCGTGTTCTTTATTCTGCTTTCGATGAATCCTGGCGCTGGCGACTGAATGTGGGGGACTTACATCATCAGCAGTATTGGAATCAGATTGCCAAATGGATTATGGAACCGCCCTTTGCTGTTCAGGATCGGTATATTGCACTGGATTCGGGGCCCCACAGTTATGAAGTGGGGGAAACGGCTATAATTAAAGTTCGCATCATCGATGAAAAATTGGCTGCCCAGCCGAATCTTAAAGTCGAAGCGGTCATTATGCGTGAAGGACGAGTTTTTGGTGTGGTGCCCTTGGAGAATGATCCGGAGTCCCTTACCTTTCGTGGCGAGACAGCTCCCTTGGAGCCGGGTGATTATGAAGTGCGTGTGCGTATTGCAGGGGTGCCTGAAGGAGTAATTAAGGCCAGTACTGCCTTCACGGTTTCGTCCAATCCCTTTGGAGAGCTCGGACGTCTGAGTTGTGACGAACTTTTACTCCGACAGATTGCCAAGGAATCAGGTGGCCAATATTACCGTGAGGAAGACATGACCCGGCTCATTGATGTTTTGGGGCCGGCGAGTGACCGGCGAGAAATCATCAGGGAAACCCAATTGTGGCAAAGTTACTGGTGGTTTGTACCAATCATGTTGTTGCTCGCCGCCGAATGGATTCTGCGCCGAGTGAAAGGACTGGTATGATTTTCTATTCTGGGTGAGATATTAGTTTCCGTAACACATCTATAAGGATTTGTAGACTCATAGCTTGCATTAATTGGCTTCGGTCAGACTTCGCCTTTAGCGTCCCTCGAAGATTCGTAGGGGTAATTATCTATGGGTTGATAATACTGGTCAAAGAGAGCCCAGCCAATAAGCAAGAGGCGTCATTCCTTCCCAAAAACACCGAATAGGTGTAGATTTACTCCAGAGGCAGTCACTACCTTTATGTCTTCGGAACTCGATCCATTCATTCGCGCCAAACTAGTGGCGTTTCGAGCACGTTTTCGTGGATTGGTGCTTGTGAGGGGGCTTTGCTCCGGGTTTCTGGCGTTCTTGGGTGGGTTATTGATTTTGTCCCTATCGGACTATCTTATTATGATGGAGGATCGTACTCGATACGCCCTCAGCGGAGGGATGTATCTGGCGACTGTCATAGTGCTGTGGTTGGTCTGCATTCGACCTCTCTTGCGGGTCCTGGAAGAACGAGAACTGGCGGCAATGATGGAGCGCGAGGAGCCACTGCTGAAATCCAAACTCCTCTCTGCAGTAGAGCTTTCCGAGGAAGAAGGAGAACATGAATCGAAGCTCTTTCGCAAGCAGGCGCAACAGGTGGTGGTTGAGGATTTACGCGGACTGGAAATAGATCGGCTCATGCCTGCAAAGCTGGTACAGACTTGGTTGATTGCAGCGGCCGCGGTGATATTGGCCACCGGTTTGATGGCGGCTTTTCAATCAGGACGCACGCTGCTCATGCGAGCATTAATCCCAATGGCAAATATCGATCGCGTTTCTCGCAACAGGATTCTGGTGCTGTCCCCAGCAGGAGGGAATGCTGCCGTGCCTGAGAATGATGAGATTCAAATCCGTGTTCAGGTACGAGGACCGAAGATTAATGAACCTCCTTACCTGATGGCTGAACGGTTGGATGAACAAGTGCAAAAGGCCGTTTTCACCCGTGCCATTGACTCGGACTCTGAATACACGACCACCATTGCCGTAGAGTCAAAAAATGTCACCTACCGGGTCCACGCTGGTGATGCGGTCAGTCGTCGTTACACGCTGGAAAGCCGAGAGCGGCCTCAGGTGGTGCAGTACGAAAAAATCTATACGTTTCCTGAGTATACCGGTCAAGATTCCCGTACTAGTAAAGAGGAACATGGGAATTTATCTGCGCTAACAGATACAAAAGTTAAACTGACATTGCACCTTAACCAGTCCGTGCAAACGGCGGTGATGCATCATGTCACTGAGTCATCCACTAACAAACTGAACTTCGTGCTGGGGGCGGGTCCAAAACAATGGCAATTGGAAATGACCCTTTCTAAGGACGGGGCCTACAAGGTGTATCTAACAACGGCTGAAAAACTGGGGAATAAATCGCCGGTGGAATATTCCATTGAAGCCAAGCCCGATCTGGTCCCTACAGTTGAACTGACCCAGCCGGGTGCCGAGTTGACTGTTCGCCCGGAGGATATCATTCCTATTGCCGGTGAAGTGAAGGATGACATCGGTCTGGCACGATGGGAGCAGCTCTTCAAGGTTAATCAAGCCGATTGGAAATCCATCCACACAAATCTTTACACCAAACCTCTGACCACGAACGCCATGGTCAAGTTGGATTGGGATTTACTCAAGCGTGAGGTCAAACCGGGGGATTTGGTTCTGACAAAACTTGCAGTGATCGATCGCAAGGGGAGTCGCACAGAATCCCGCCCGGTACGGGTTAAGGTGGATTCAGCATTGTTTGAAGCTAGTCGTATTGCATCCCTTGTGGAACAGCGTCAATGGGTTGATCGATTGAGGCAGTCAGCGGCTAAAACGTTGGATTTTCACAAGGTATTGGCGAATGATTTGGAGGGGCTAATTTTACCGGGGAAGGACGCAGATCGCCGTGTCAAGGCAGATGAGGCCCTCGCAGAACTCGATGAAGCAAAAACTGCGTGGATGCAGGTCGTGGGTGGATTGCCTGGAGTAATCCGTAGGGCACGGCCAGGGCTAGAGGCTGCTAGGTTTAGTCTAATGGGGCGGCTGGGAGTGAGGTTGGAGGCAGACTGGTTTCCTCGTGCCCGGCTTCATTTGCTTCCCCTCCAGGGAATTGTGGTTGACCCGAGAGTTAAAGCGCACGTCAAACATTTACCGGCCGTCATAAAAAATATCCATTTAGCAAATACGGGGCTGCAAAGGACGG
This sequence comes from uncultured Pedosphaera sp., assembly GCA_964533265.1. Taxonomy (GTDB): domain Bacteria; phylum Verrucomicrobiota; class Verrucomicrobiia; order Limisphaerales; family UBA1100; genus UBA1100. The sequence continues at coordinate 3,678 of CAZHJW010000021.1, read as the reverse complement.
CGATTATTGAGCTTACTGCTGATGAAGCTGCGGTGGCATTGGATCTATTGGATTACATTCAACGTGCGGCGGAAAATATGCATCGAGTAGCGAAGGCAGACAAGAATACCGATGTTGAGGTTTGGACTCGTCTGGCACGCCGGCAGGCGAGTGCAGGGAAGGAACTGGATGTAGCCAAGGATGTGCTGAAGAAACTGGCCGGCCGCTTACCTGAGGATCAGGGGGATGTGATTGGTGCGCTACACGATGATCTGCATAAGATCCATGAAACACTTACCGCAAAACATGCGGAGGGGATAAAACCTGATAGCACCCTGCTCACAACGGGCCTTATGTGGAGTCGGGCCATTTCTGATGCATGTGATATTCTTCGGCCGCTAACGCATGAATTGGGAGAGGACGCAGCGCAGGCTCGGGAAAAACTTGAAGCTTCTGTTGGTGACACTGCTGGCGTGGTACTTCGCCTTCCCCAGGCTTTAGAGGCAAGCGAGCGTGCCATGACAAAATTGGTGAAAGCCAAAAAAGATGGTGAAAATGTACTTACAGCAGAGGCTCAAGTTAAGGTGAACGATGAACTTCTGGATTTGGAATGGAGTGTGGCTCAAGAGGTTTTGCGTGGACGTGCGCGCATGGAGGAATCGGGTAAAGCGAGTAACGCCCTTTTTGTGAGTGACATTGCCCAGGCTGCGACTGCTTTGGGCGCGGTTCGTCAAGGGATGGAGTCGGGGCGGGCGCGGGAAGTGGTAAAGGAACAACTAGAGGGAATTGCCGACGCGCTGGTTACTCTCGAGGTTGCCCACGAGCTGGCTTTATTGGAGAATGCCATGAAAAGTCTCGCCAATCGGGAGCGCTGGGAGCACAAGGCCACCGATGCCAATTCCCTGCGCCCGCGAGATTGGGGCTGGTTGGCCAAAAGGTTGTCACTTTCATCAAAAAAACTTCGTGATGCAGGCCTTGCGGGAGAAGGCAAGTTGAACGACCTTGTCAAGGGAGCTGCAGCTAAGGCTGTAGCCCGCGAAATGAAACAACGTCAGATCCAGGCTGGTTTTTTTGTGGAACCCAACGAAAATAAACCCTCAAACTAAAAGGTAAGCATGAACCGAGGCATTACGCAGATTATAATCACAATGGTGCTTTTCGCCATTGCGACAGCGATTCAAGCCGAGCCGCCCCGCACGCTTTTGCCGGTCGCCGACCCATTGGAACAATTGCACGGGGAACTTAAGGAAGCCCGTGATCAGTCGGCCGAGGACTTGTCTCAAGCTCGCAAGGCCCTTCAGATTGCTGCTCCAAAACTTTCTGAACGCCTGGAGAATTTGGCTGAGGCTACGAAGCGGCTTGAAAAAGAAACGAACGAAGTAGCTGAATCAGTCACCAAGGATGAAAAATCGAAAACGGAAGAAGTTCAGGATCTTTTAAACCAACAGGAAAAACTCAATAAGCAGGTTGAACAGGTGAAGGAAGCTCTGCGGCGGGATGCGAATGCTCAGGACATGAAACAGGAGGAAGGCCGTGAACGGGCAAGGGACGCTGATGATGCTGTGGCCATGCTTGAGAATCCGCCCCGTGATGCCATGAACGCATTGGAGGAATCTACTGCCAATAAAGCCTTCAAGGAGCAGCGTGCTTCACTCGATACGGCAGTCCGAAATCAGGATAAATTGGGTGAAGTCTTGGACCAGCTGGCTGAACATTATGAGAATTTGGAAAACGGTGAGGGCGAAAAGACCCGGGCGGGTTTGCGTGAAAAGGAAGCGGAGCTGGGTATTAAGAAGGATCTTGATGAACAGTATGCCATGCTCGAGCAGTTGATGGATTTGGCCAACAAACCTCCGGCAGAAGCCCTCAAGGAGCTTGAGCGGGAACTCAAGGAGAATCCCCTGATGCAGGAGGAACTGCGCGACATTGCTGAGGCCAACTTGCAAGGCGCAAAAAGAGATTTGAATGAGGCAAAGGCCGAGCAGCAGCAGTTGGCTGATTCTCTCAAACAGCCCTTGGCAGAAGATCCTGAGCCTATTCCTTCGGTACCTCAACCCGATCAGCTGGTACAGGCAGCCAAAGCAATGGCTGAGGAAAAGTTGCCTATGATTGAGAAAGCAAACGAGGCAGCCGGCATCAAGATTGAAGAACCCCTTAACAATGCACGGCAGGCTCTTGAGGAAGCTGTGGAAAAAGGTATGGCTAAAGATGCCCAACCCAAGGACATGGCTCCGGCCCTGAAGGAAGCGGCTGAACAACTTGCTAAGGGTGCTGAAGCCGCAGCACAGGAGTCGAAAGAGGCTGATACAGATCAAGCAAGGGAAGCGGCAGCTCAAGCTCAAGAGGCAGCTCAAGAGGCTGAGGCGATGGCGGATGCCGCTCAAAATGCAGGGGATATGGAGAACGCTGCCAAGGCCGCCGAAGCAGAACAACTTGCCCAAATTGCCCAAGCTATGGCTGAGCAACAGGTGCCTCAAATACAAGCAAAGGCAAAGGAAGCTCAAGCTGATGCGGCTCAGGCCTTGAAAGAAGCAAAGGAATCACTTCAACAAGCTGCCCAAAAAGGGAGAGAAGCTGCGAAAACCAAGGGTGAACAGGTCGACGAGGAAATGAAGCAAATGGCGGAGTCTCTCACCGATGCAGCCAATCAACTTGATGAAGCAGCCAAGGCTGCCGAACAGGCCGTAGCTAAAGCGAGTACTCCGGAACAAAGGCAGGCTGCGGAGTCCGCACAAACTGCTGCAGAGAAAGCGGCAAAACAGGCTGAGCAAATGGCTCAACAGGCTGCCGATGGAAAAGCACCGAATACCGAGCAGGCCATGCAGATGGAGGAAGCTCTGGCCGAGCAATCTGAGAAGCCCACGCGCAATGAAGCTGCTGCAAACCAGATGGATTTGGCGGAGCAGGTTCAAAAGGCTTCAGCTGAGATTGCCCGGGCTGCCCGGCATGAAGAACGTTTGGAAAACGAACGTGCACAGGCTTTAAAAGAAGCTGGTGACAAGGCGGAGGAAACAGCCAAGCAACAAGCTGAGAATGCAGAGCAAATTCAAAATAAACCGGAAGAGCAGGAGGCTTCGCAAAAGGATGCCGAAGCTGCTGCCCAGCAACTAGGCGAGCAGGAGCAAAAGATTGATCAAGCCATGAAACAGCCGCAAGGCAATCCTAATTCGGAGCAACCCCAAAGGAATCCTGAGCCGAAGCAGCCTTCACAGATTGCAGATCGGGCACGGGAGTTGGCCAATGAAACGGTGCCGAAGTTGGAGCAAAAAAATCAGGAAGCACAAACCGAGGCTGAACAGGAACTAAAGGAAGCCAAGGAGAATTTAAATGAAGCGGCCAAAAAGGCCGATGAAGCTGCCCAGCTGGAAAAGGAGGGCAAACAGGAGGAAGCAGGAAAGAAAATGGAAGAGGCCGCCAAGAAATTTGAAGAAGCAGCAAAAAAATTTGATGAGGCGGCCAAGAAAGCTGAACAAAAGGCAAAGGATAGCGCTCAGAAACCCGAACAGGAAAAAGTTTCAATGGAGGTGAAAAAAGAGGCTTCGGGAGCCTGCAAGGCTTGTCAGGGTTTAGGCAAGAACGCCAAGAAATCCGGAGAGTCAAATAAATCGGGCAGTAAGCCCGGAGAAGGCAGTAAGCCCGGAGAAGGCAGTAAGCCCGGAGAAGGCAGTAAGCCCGGAGAAGGCAGTAAGCCCGGAGAAG
>CAZHJW010000020.1:0-22832 GCA_964533265.1 uncultured Pedosphaera sp. | reverse complement strand
AGGATCGAGGCATTGTGATGCGCGAACCTTCAGTTGTAGCCATTCAGGCTGGCACTAAGAATGTTCTCGCTGTGGGCAGCGAAGCCAAAGCCATGCTCGCCCGCACCCCTCCAAATATTGAGGCAATTCGCCCAATGAAAGACGGTGTCATTGCCGACTTTGACGTAACCGAGGCAATGCTACGCTATTTTATACAAAAAGTGCACCATCGCAAACTCGTCCAACCTCGAGTCGTCGTTGCAGTCCCCTCCGGGATCACTGAAGTTGAACGTAGAGCTGTGGAAGATTCTGTAACCCGAGCCGGCGCCAGTGAATTCTATCCAATCAAACAACCATTAGCAGCTGCTATCGGCGCAGGACTACCTGTAGCCGAACCTGCAGGAAACATGGTGGTAGACATTGGCGGAGGCACTGCTGAAATTGCTGTAATCTCTTTAGCAAACATCGTGCAGGCCACCAGCCTACGCGTAGGAGGCGACCAATTTGACAACGCAATCATTCATCATATGAAACGCGCTCATAACCTTTTAATCGGCGAACGAACCGCTGAGGAAATCAAACTGAAAATCGGCTCGGCCTTTCCACTCGAGGATGAATTGACCATGGAGGTCAAAGGCCGAGACTTGAGCCAAGGCCTGCCGCGCACACTAAATGCACGGTCCGAGGAAATTCGCGATGCACTCAAAGAACCGTTAACTGCGATTCTTGAGTCCATTCGCCAAATTCTGGAACAATGCCAACCAGAACTTTCCGGTGATCTTATTGATCGAGGAATTGTAATGGCTGGAGGAGGAGCTCTTCTTCGAGGCATCGACCGACTCGTGGCCAAGGAAACTCAATTGCCTGTAACCATCGCAGAAGACCCACTTATTTCCGTAGCCAATGGTGCGGGAAAAGTTCTGCAAAACATCGATTACTGGCGCAACGCCGCTGCCACCGCATGATTAATTTCCTCACTTTTGTTCGCCCGGATCAACCGGGCAAATGAACAACCGCTCATACCTAATTGCAACAGGTGCTGTAGCACTACTGGCGATGGCCTGCTTCACCCTTTCACCTAAGGGTTCAGCCCAAGCTAAACGCGTGTTTAGCAGTTTTTATATCCCCCTATTCTCTGCTCAAAAAACTGCTCAAACAACGCGCGACTACCTAACCAACCAGACTACGCCGCGCGAGACACTCCTGAGGGAAAACAAGGAGTTGAAGCGTCAAAATGAAATCCTCGAGCTAAAACTACGACATATCTCAATCTTGTCACGTGAAAATCGCACCTTACGCCAACAACTCAAAATGCAACCTAAACCCGAATGGAACCCTCGCCTCACACGAATTGTGGGGCGAGATCCTTCCAATTGGTGGCGATCAATCCAGATCGATTTAGGTTCTAGCAAAGGCGTCAAAACAGACATGCCCGTGTTGGCCAACGGCGGCTTAATAGGCCGAGTACGGGAAGTATACTTACATCGTTCACGCGTAACCTTGTTAGGTGATCCTGATTGCCGCATTTCTGTAACCATTGAAGCAACCGGAGAAAGCGGGATTCTCTCTTCTAGTGGAGGGACTGTCTTTGATCCAACACTAACAGAGCTCCTATACCTGCCAGCCGGCACAAAAGCCAGAGCGGGAGATGAACTTTACACCAGTGGACTTGGTGAGATTTTCCCTAGAGGCATTCATATAGGAAAAATCCTCGCAGTTGAAAACGCTCACGGAGAACTTACAACCAAAGCCAGCGTGAAGCTCGCAATCAATCCCTCCATGCTCAACGAGGTGTGGGTACTGATGCCATGAAAGCGTTTTTAACCCTCACGATCTTAATAACCGCACTGATCACTACCTATTTAGCATCATCTTGGAGCCTACCCAAACAGATTACAGGAGCTCAACTGGATCCTCTACCTGCCCTAATGCTCGTGGTTGCCCTACGTGCTCCCATTACAACGATTGCTATCCTCGCGATCTTTGCGTCACTTACACAAAGCGCCATTTCATCCAACCCCTTGGGAATATCCCTGCTGCCACTCTATATCGTGGGCTGCGCCGCCCACATTAATTCCCATAATCTATACCTTCACACCGGCTCTCGTTTTGCCTTGGGAGCAGGAGCAGGAGCAGCAATTCCCCTCATGTCATTGGCCTTGTTGCTTTTAACTAATAAGGAACCACTCATCGGCTGGTTCTCACTTTGGCAATGGGCCGCAGGCATCCTGTCAAGCGGCCTCATGGCTCTAATTTTCTTCCCTCTAATCGAATGGCTGGACCAATCAGTTGAAGAGCAACCGCTAGCCGCACCTTTTGACACCTCAACACAAATAGTACGCCACGGCCGTTTCCATGATTAACCCACAGACACAACGGGACAAAGATCAACGTGTTTTTATGGTAGCAGCCGTTATTCTCACCGGCGTTGCATTACTGCTAGCCGGTTTATGGTATGTACAAGTGGCAACTGCGCTTATCTATATCGAAGACCAAGAAATCCAGTCAATGCGGACAGTTCGCGTTCCAGCAGTTCGTGGCAGTATTTTGGATATACATGGACGACCTCTCGCACAAGATAAACCTACATTTGTGGTTAACGCTTACTTAGAGGAGTTGCGACATCACTTCAGGAAAGAATGGCAAAATAACCTGCCTGAACGGAAACTAAGTGCATCAGAAAGTGCCCAGTTAGAAATCGCCGTGCGTTACCGCGTAGTGAGTTACTTCACCGAGAAGTTAAAGCTCAGCCAACCCATCAGCATCACACCAAAGCAAATGCAGGTGCATTTTATTGAACAACGAGCTCTCCCTTTACCGTTGATAGGCGACTTGTCCCAGACAAACGTTGCACGATTTGCGGAAAACAGCTGGAAAGTGCCCGGCATGGAACTCGAGGTAACCCCCGATAGACATTACCCTTCCCTGTCAGTTGCACATATCGTCGGCCACCTAAGGCGCAAGAATCGTAACGACAATGAAATCCTTCCGTACAACTACCATCTTCCAGACTATGCCGGGAAAATAGGTGTGGAAAAAAACTATGACCAATATCTGCGTGGTCAACCCGGGACCCGAGCGGTTCAAGTAAACAACCTGGGTTACCGACAGGCTGAATCAATGCCTGCCTCTCCTCAATCAGGTAGCAATATTGTTCTGACCCTTGATCTATCTATTCAGGAAAGCACGATGAAGGCACTGGAGAGAGGCCTTAACAAAATAGGGGCCAAAGCTGGGTCAGCAATAGTGATGGCGGTGGATAGTGGCGACATTATCGCCATGGTATCAACCCCGGTCTTCGACCCTAACCAATTCACTCCGGGAATCAGCCACTCCCTGTGGAACCACTACCTAACCAATCGCCCTTCCCCTCTCCTATTTCGAGCGACTCAGGAACGCTATCCTCCAGGTTCAATTTTTAAGATTATCTCTGGTCTTGCCCTTCTGGAAAACGGATTGGACCCAAACAAACACATTCAATGCAAAGGCAGCTACCGCATCGGCCGCCGGACGATAAATTGCACTGCGAGCCCTGGTCTCTATGACTTTAAACGCGCATTCATGCATTCATGCAACTCCTACTTTATCCATCATGCTATCTCTCAAGAGCATGGCATAAAACACATCATCAAAATGGGGGAACAGTTTTACTTAGGAGAACGCACTGGCCTTTTGCCCGAACAGGAAACGGCCGGCCAGTTCCCCTCACTGAACAAAGTCTACAAGGGCTGGCACGATGGGGACACCGCTAACCTATCTTTAGGCCAAGGCCCTATTACAGTCACCCCATTACAGATGATATTGATGACTGCGGCCATAGCCAATGGCGGCACATTTTATCACCCGCGAATAATCGACCGGATTGAACCTTCAAACACAAACGACACCAAGCCATCTATTAATTTCCCAAAATCCGTCATACGCAGCCAACTGTTTGTGCGCCCTGAAAATTTAAATATAATTAGAGAAGCTATGTATGCAGATGTTGCGGATCCTGAAGGAACCGGACATTCCGCATATATTTCTAGTTATGATATTTGCGGTAAAACGGGAACTGCGCAAGCAGGTCGAGGAAAAAAAATCACTTGGTTTACTTCCTTTGCCCCGTACAAACAGCCGGAGTACGCTGTAGTGGTCATGGTTGAAAATGGAGCTTCAGGCGGCAAGACCTGCGCCCCAATTACCAAGGAAATTTACGAAGCCCTAATTTCACGCGACAACCCAAAAAGTATCGCGAGAAAATAAATGAATTTTATTGCCCAACTAATTCCTTGGAACCGTCTGGATAGGCCCCTCCTGTTTGCTCTCACTGGGCTGATGGCCTTTGGAGTTCTGTTTGTCTACAGTGCCGCCTATAACAATGATCTGTTTTCCTCTCACTCAACTTTCCGCCAACCCTTCGTGAAGCAGGCAGTATTTTATACTATCGGAATAGCCGTTGCGTTTGTTGTTTGCCTAAAAGACTATAATCAACTCGCTCGATGGGCTTATGTTTTTTATTGGCTGAATATTTTAATGCTAATATTGGTATTGATTCCCGGAATCGGGACCGTTCGCAACGGGGCGAGACGTTGGTTTGATTTGGGACCGGCAGATTTCCAGCCATCAGAAATGGCGAAAGTAGCATTCATATTAGCAATGGCTCAATTTCTGAGCCGCCCTCGGATTGAATTAAGCGATCCAAAAGTCTTATTTAAAGGAATTTGCATCGCCTTACTTCCATTCATGCTAATTTTGATGGAGCCAGATCTCGGTTCTTCGTTGATGATTCTTCCAGCAGGACTGGCCATGGTGTATGTAGCCGGTGCTCCAGCGGGATTCGTAAGAAAACTTATCGGCGGTTCTATTCTAATTGTGGGCCTCGCATTGGCGTATGTATTTTTTATACCTACAACTTGGAAACCAATCCAACTGCCAGACCATCAAAAACGTCGATTAATGGTCTATTTTGGCGCAGATTACGCCAAACATTACGCCGCTCCGAACGCCACAAATGCGGAAATACGCCAAGCGCGTGCAATGCAGAGAAAAGATTCCTACAATGTGAAACAAGCCATGATTTCAGTTGGATCCGGAGGCTTGACCGGAAAAGGATGGACAAAAGGAATTCAAAACACCTATGGCTATCTTCCGAGAGGCGTTGCTAACAACGACTTTATTTTCTCCGTCATTGCTGAAGAAAGTGGATTCGCAGGCAGCACAATAGCCATAATTTTATACGGAACCATATTTGTCACTGGCTTAAGAATAGCCAACAGGTGCCGAGATCGCCTTGGCCGCATTATTGCCGTTGGGGTGGTAACTATGTTGTTCTGCCATGTATTTGTGAATATAGGCATGAATATACGTTTGGTGCCAGTCACGGGGCTACCATTGCCCTTGCTCAGCTACGGAGGATCATCGGTAGTTTGCTCACTTATGGCCTTGGGGCTTCTACAAAATGTAAGACTATATCAAAAAACAATTTAAATATTATGAGTAACAATAATTTTGGAAAACGTAAAAGAAACCAGAGCTTCCGCCCGGCAGGCGGAATGCGAGATAAGGTGTTAAAAAAAGAATCAGCCGAAAAGGGTCGAGAAGACATTGAAAACAGCCGTCTACTGAACGAACCCGTTTATGAACGTTCCCGGGAAGCAGAAATTCTAAAGGCTGAAAACAAGGCGTTTGGCATTGCAGAGGAACCCAAACCCATAACTAAAGAAAGCATAAAGCCCGACCAACCAGAGAAAAATACGGAGACAGGGATAATCGGCGCCGTCAAAAAGTTTGTCCGCAAACTTCTACCTAAAAAACCATCCGGTAAAGAAATAATAATCAGCGCCGAAAGCCTTGAAACCAGAGTTGGGATCATGAAATCGGGCCAGTTAGAAGACTTTACAATGGAACGCAACAATGACGAACGTATTGTAGCTAGCATCTATAAGGGTAAAGTTAGGAATCTCGAAGATAGACTGGAAGCGGCATTCGTGGATATCGGAATCGAAAAGAATGCATTTCTCCATTACTGGGATATTTTACCGGCAAATCTAGAGAAACAATATGAGGTTATTGAACGGAAAGGCAAACGTCGAAAGATTCCCAGAATATCTAAAAAAGATATCCCAAAAAAATATCCATCAGGTAGCGAAATTATTCTTCAAATACAAAAAGGGCCTATCGGAACAAAAGGGCCCCGCGCAACAACTCACCTGTCAATTCCCGGTCGATTTCTGGTTCTTTTACCCTATAACGACCAGTTAGGAATATCCAAAAAAATCAGTGACTCCAACGAACGAAAGCGTCTAAAAGGAGTCCTTCAATCACTGGATATTCCGGATAACATGGGAGCCATTCTCAGGACGGCTGGCGAAGGCAAGACTCAAAGATACTTCGTGCGCGACTTGGCAATGTTGATGGATCAATGGAAGGAAGTTAAAGATCGTATTGATAATAAACCACCTCCAACTTGTGTGTTTCGGGAGCCTGACCTAATTGAACGGACTGTCCGTGACTTCCTCACTGAAGACGTTGACAGAATCCTTATTGATAATCGAGCAGCCTACGAGCGCATGCAGGAACTCGTAGGTAAAATATCTAAGCAATCAAAGAAAAAGATTCAACATTACAGCGAAGCACAACCCATATTTGATAAACACGGCATTAGCAAACAACTGGAACAGGCCTTTTCGAGGAAAGTAAACCTAAAGAGCGGCGGAGCTCTGGTAATCGATGAAACTGAGGCTCTAGTTGCAATAGACGTCAATACCGGAAGTCATAAAGGTGGCGGTAAAGATCAGAGCAGCACCATCCTGAAAGTTAACATGGAGTCCGCCGAGGAAGTATGCCGTCAACTTAAACTTCGCAACATGGGAGGCCTTATTGTGATCGACTTTATAGATATGAAGCAGCGGCGAGATCGTGATAAGGTTATGAATAAGGTGAAGGAATGCCTCCGTCGCGACAAAGCTAAAACACACGTCCTCCCCATTTCTCAGCTCGGTCTGATGGAGATGACCCGGCAGCGGCACTCAGAAAGCGTACAATCGACCTTCCACGATGAGTGCCACTATTGTAATGGCCGCGGCAATATCAAGAGCCCAATCACCATGAGTGTTGAGATTCAGCGTAAACTCACAGAAATCCTCAGAGCGCGGGAGTCAGATGATTCAGATTTTATTTTGCGTGTAGTTGTAAACCCTAATGTATTGGATCGTCTCCGTCGTGAAGACGAAGACCTAATCATCAATTTCGAAAAGAAATATCTAGTAAAACTGGAATTCCGGGCAGACACGTCCTTTCACGCTGAACAATTCAAAATCTTTGACGGCACAAATAATCGCCAATTAGAAAGTGTGGGAGAACACCACTAGAAACCCCAAAGCATTGACATAACTAGTAGGAAGCGTTGCCATTGCGCATGCGGTTGTTTTTTTTCTTTTTGTCGTTAATCATTTCGCTCTCAGGAAACGAGTTGCCCAACACCAAACCCTTGTCAATGGAGGGCGACCTGTCTGCCCAAATGGTTGCCGGCATAAGCCGTTTTCTCGACCGAGAAATCATAGCCTCCAGCAAACGACGCGCTCAATTATGGAGTCGGGATTATAATTCGGATGAAGCATACAGGAAATCCATTCAAAAGAATAGAGAACACCTGCGTTTCTGCATTGGAGCTGTAGATGAACTTGTGCCATTCAAAGGCCTAGAATTTATCTCAAATACCACACATGGATCACTCCGCTATAAAGATAAATACATGGAAGTTCATGCCGTGCGCTGGCCCGTTTTTAAGGGCGTCACCGGCGAAGGCCTTTTGATCAATCCCGCCGGAGCAATCAAGGCGCGCATCATCGCTATTCCCGATGCAGACCAGACTCCAGAACAGCTGGTTGGCATCGCCCCTGGAGTCAAGCCTACATCACAATACGCACGTCTCATGGCTAACTCAGGCTGCCAGATTGTCATCCCTACACTGATTAATCGTGATGATGAATTTTCTGGATCCAAGCAAGCGGTATTCACCAACCAAACCCATCGTGAATGGATCTACCGACAAGCCTTTGAAATGGGCCGGCATATTATTGGCTATGAAGTGCAAAAAGTGCGAGCAGTGTTGAATTGGTTCGCTGCAGAAAATACAAAAATGTCCGCCGCCCCGCCAATAGGTATCGCCGGATACAATGAAGGAGGGCTCATTGCATTCTATACTTCGGCCATCGATCAACGTGTGGACGTTACCCTAGTAAGTGGATATTTTACTGAACGAAACAAAGTATGGAGGGAGCCAATTTACAGGAATGTATTTGGGTTATTGGAACAATTTGGAGATGCAGAAATCGCAAGCTTGATCTCACCACGAACCCTCATCATCGAACACAGTAGTGTTAAACAAATCGATAGCCCGCCGACTATAAGGCCAGGGCGCCGTGGAGGAGCTGCCCCAGGAATATTAACCACCCCATCATCCAACCTGGTAAAGGCGGAGTTTCACCGAGCTACTGATCTCGGAGTACCAGGCAACAACATACACCTTCTTACAGGATTAGCCGGTGATAAAGAAACACTACCAGTTGAGGAATTCTGCGATGTACCAACCACGAGGAGTTTTTTACAAGAGTTGAAAGTTTCCTTGAAAGACAAAGCCTTGCCCATTGATCCGCACGCACATCAACTGCATGCTAAAACCCCAACTGGTCGCCAACAGCGACAAGTCCAGCAATTGGTCGACTACACCCAACAACTTCTTCGATTCTCTGAATACCGTCGACAGGAAAATTTCTGGAAAACATTACGTTATGATCAACCCGTCAAATGGAATGAACAAACTAAGAACCATAAAGAACGATTCTGGAATGAGGTCATAGGAAAATTCCCTCCAGCCAATCTCCCAATCAATCCTAGAAGCAGAAAGATACTGGAGACTGATAAATGGATTGGCTACGAGGTTGTTCTTGATGTCTGGGAAGATGTGTTTGCTTGGGGTTATTTGCTTCTCCCGAAAGGAATTAAGCCAAACGAAAAACGCCCGGTCGTCGTTTGCCAACACGGACTGGAAGGAGTCCCCAATGACACTGTCACGCGTGATCCCAAATCAAGGGCATTCGGTCCCTACAAGGGATTTGCCGCAGAACTAGCCGATCGCGGTTTCATTGTTTTTGCACCTCACAACCCCTACCGAGGTCGTGATGCATTCAGAATATTACAACGCAAAGCGAACCCGTTAGGAAAAACACTTTTTTCAATCATCATTCCTCAACATAACCGAATATTAGATTGGCTTGAAAGCTTGCCATATGTAGACAAGAAACGCATTGGATTTTATGGGTTGTCATACGGGGGTAAAACCGCAATGCGCGTTCCAGCACTGGCCCCTCGATACTGCCTCTCGATTTGCTCTGCTGACTTTAATGAATGGATCAAAAAGAATACTACCGTCGACTGGCGTTCAAGCTATCTATACACTGGAGAATACGAAATTTTTGAATATAATCTAGGCCATACCTTTAACTATTCAGAAATGGCTGCGCTAATTGCTCCCCGCCCTTTTATGGTGGAACGTGGTCACAAGGATGGGGTAGCTCCCGATGAATGGGTTGCCTACGAGTATGCTAAAGTACGCAGATTATATGCAGCGTTGAGAATTCCAGAACGGACTGAAATTGAGTTTTTCCAGGGACCTCATACTATTAACGGCAAGGGTACATTCGATTTTCTTCACCGCCATTTGAGCTGGCCCAAAAAATAGTCATGGTTGAGTTCGTAATTGGAGTGGGAGTTTTGTTTGTCGCCGGATTAGCCGTAAAAATGTTGAGCATCGAAAGTGCTCGCCCAGAAATTAAGATTCGGCATAAACCCTTTCCTGTCGAATGGAGATCAATACTAGAAAAGCAATGGCCTATCTACTCACGTCTTCCCGAAGAATTGCGAGATCAACTGGAACAACTTTCATTGATATTTCTAGAACGCATAGAAATACGAGGTATCGAAGGCTTGGAAATGACCGATGAAATTCGCGTACTTACCGCATCTCAAGCATGTTTATTACTGGTCAATCAAAAATCATTCTACCCGGATAAACTACGCTCTGTAGTTATCCGCCCAAGAGGATACACCGCAACACAACATGAAACTTATGGCGGAATAACTAGCGAAAAGGAAATTCAAGTTTTGGGACAGTCTTGGGAGCACGGCCTGGTCGTATTATCATGGGACAACGCAAAATCCGGCGCCCGTAATTCGAAAGACGCCCGGAACCTAGTAATCCACGAATTCGCACACCAACTAGACCAGGCCGACGGGATTCCAGACGGGACTCCCGTTCTCGGCTCCCGAGAACAATACGCAAAGTGGAGAAAAGTGTGCTCCCGTATATTTACTGATCTTCAAGAAAAAGTTGAAAAAGGTGACAAAACCGTTATCGACGAATACGGCGCAACCAATCCGGCTGAGTTCTTCAGTGTGGTAACGGAAACTTTTTTTGAAAAACCATTTTACCTAAAGAAGAAACGTCCTGAACTTTATGAATTATTTACGGAATACTACCAAGTCGACCCACTAAGCTGGAAATAAACAACTTCACCCGCCGGCTTATTTATTAAGCCGACGGGTGAAGACCTTTAGTAGCCAATACTTGTCCTGCCTCTCACGATGCTAGCTTGGTCTGTGAACCATGCAGGCGCTTCGCGAGAAATCAAAAACCTTGTGAAAGTCTTCCAGAAAAAAAGGAGTGCGAATTAATATGGTGAAGGTCATTGAGTGGGGAGATGTTAATTCTGTTCCGGATCAAAACGGTGCAACCCAACGTCATGTGCAATATCATCGAACTCCTCACGACTGACATCCTCAAGTTGCTTGCCGCGGGCATCCAACTTCTCATTGATCTTCACAGCTTTTTCCGTCATCTCCTCATGGGTGTCCTTTGAGCCCCCCACGAGCGCAAAGTTATCTCCCTTGGTAATACGTTTGTGACCATCTGAATCCAAACCCACCCCAAGCATTACACTTTTGGATTGGTCGTTTTTCCTTGGCGAATTTGCCATTAGCGAGAATCTATCAAATTCACAGCCTGTGAACAAGTCGAAACTAACAAACCGTCAGCGATTGGCCGTTATTTTCAGGCCCTAGTCCCAATAAAAAAGGCGTCGCAGTTTTCGCCCATTCCTCAGCCGATTGGAAATCAGCCGCCGAGGGGCCGAAACAACTACGGAGCATATCAGTATTAATCACACCAGGATTCAATGAAACGGCTGCCAAACCTGGCGGCAACTCCTGAGCCAGCGATTGGGTCATCCCTTCAATGGCCCATTTACTAGCACAATAGGGGGCTACTTCAGGGGAGGTGCTTCGCCCCCAACCTGAGCTAAAATTAACTATAACACCGCTACCTTTCTTAGCCATAGGCTTCAAAAATTGCCTGATCACATTGGCGACCCCTTTAATGTTAATATCAATCACCCTTCCAAATTCATCTTCGCTTAGATCCCATAGGAATTTGTTTGGATTAATTACAGCCGCATTGTTTAACAGCAAATCTGGACCACCGTATTCCTTCACTACTTTCTGAGACCATTCAGCCACCGCCTCATCCTCCCTCACATCAAGAGTCTCAAGGGAGTGTAAAGCTCCAAGCTCTTTCCCCAATGACACCAATTTCGTATTATTGCGACTGCAACCTGCTACCCGATGCCCATACTCAGCAAACTCCAACGCCATCGCTCTACCCAAGCCACGAGCTACTCCCGTGATCACCACCACTCTTTTCTCAGGGCTTTTCGTCGCCATAATCATCTACTGAATCATCAAGCCCGTTCTTTCAATGGTGCACACTATATATCACTTGCGACGAACAGGTTTCCGAACTAACCCTCAATCGAAGGCAAGACATCAAAGGGCACATTCTGTCAAAGTCTCTTATGAAGATCAGTCGTAAACGGAGTTAAGATTGCCAGTATTACCACCCTCTGCATGTTAAGCCAAAGACCTGCTTTAGGCCTTGGAGTAAACCTCCGCTCCCTGCTCCGAAAATTCGCGTGATTTCTCCTCCATCCCAACCGCTAGCGCCTCTGTCTCATTCAGTCCTTTCTCCTCCGCATAACGCCGTACATCATCCGTGATTTTCATACTACAAAAATTCGGCCCGCACATACTGCAGAAATGCGCCGTTTTAGCTCCATCTGCTGGAAGGGTTTCATCGTGAAATTCACGTGCCCGCTCGGGATCCAAACTTAGGTTAAACTGATCCTCCCAGCGAAACTCAAAGCGCGCCTTGCTCAATGCATTATCGCGGTACTGCGCACCCGGATGTCCCTTGGCAAGGTCAGCGGCATGAGCAGCTATCTTATAAGTAATAACGCCTTCCTTCACATCATCTCGATTTGGCAATCCAAGATGCTCTTTCGGAGTCACATAGCATAACATCGCCGTGCCATACCACCCAATCATAGCTGCGCCAATCCCACTTGTAATATGATCATAACCCGGAGCGATATCGGTAACGAGTGGCCCTAGGGTGTAAAAAGGGGCTTCGTGACACCACTCCAACTGCTTTTCCATGTTCTCCTTGATCATGTGCATCGGAACATGGCCTGGCCCTTCACACATGGCTTGAACACCGTGAGCCCAAGCGCGCTTTACTAAATCACCCTGAACCTTAAGTTCACCAAACTGAGCTTCATCATTCGCGTCCGCGATTGACCCAGGTCGCAATCCGTCTCCAATAGAAAAGCTCACGTCATACTTGGACATGATTTCGCAAATATCATCCCAATGTGTATACAAGAAATTCTCTTTGTGATGGAACAGACACCATTTAGCCATAATGCTTCCGCCCCGGCTCACAATCCCAGTAGCCCGTCGCGCGGTTGTAGGGACAAATCGAAGCAGTGCCCCTGCGTGAATAGTAAAATAATCTACACCCTGCTCCGCCTGCTCAATCAGTGTATCACGGAAAATTTCCCAGTTTAAATTTTCGGCTTTTCCATCTACCTTTTCCAACGCTTGGTATATGGGAACAGTCCCAATCGGCACTGCACTATTGCGAATAATCCATTCACGCGTAGCGTGGATATTTTTCCCTGTAGAAAGATCCATTACTGTATCTGCCCCCCATTGGGTAGCCCAACGCATCTTCTCTACTTCTTCCTGAATACTCGAGGCCACTGCGCTGTTACCTATATTGGCATTGATTTTCACGAGGAAATTACGCCCAATAATCATCGGCTCCAGCTCCGGATGATTGATGTTAGCCGGAATAATTGCCCGACCGGAAGCTACTTCCTGCCTTACAAACTCGGGTGTTATGTATTCTGGAATACTTGCACCAAAACACTGCCCTGGATGCTGTTGGCTCAACGAACTCCGATTGTCCTTGATCACTTCCAGCGCCTGATCTCGGCCTAAGTTTTCACGAATTGCAATATATTCCATTTCCGGAGTCACAACGCCCTGTTGCGCATACCAAAGCTGTGTCACTGGATGGTCCTTACCGCGAAGGGGGAGATGTTTTAGCCCCGGAAAAATCCGATGCTGATCGCGGTTGCTCATATGCTCCACATGCCGCTCAGATAGATAACCATCATCCTTCGGTTTTACCACACGTCCAGAGTACTCCTCCACATCACCTCGACCCCGAATCCAATTTTCGCGCAATGCTGGCAGACCTTGCTCAACATTACAGGCCTTCTGTGGATCTCCCCACGGACCACTGCAGTCATAAACCCTGACCGGCCTGTTAATTTTTTCCTCCCCAGTCAGTTTCTTGGTGGAGCTCAGTTCAATTTCACGCATCGAGACATTCACCTCCGAATGAATTTTACCCTGCACGTAAATGCGCCTCGAACTCGGGCGCTGGCCATCATATGATTCACTAGTCGCTACCATAAAAAATGTATTAATCTAAGACTCAAAGGATTTCCCACAGCCACACGTAGTCTTGGCGTTTGGGTTTGTCACCTTGAAACCTCCGTCATTCAGATCATCCGAAAAATCCACCACTGAACCCCGGAGGTGATCCGCACTAATTTTGTCCACCACAACGAACAACCCTTCGAAATCAATCCTATGATCCCCTACTCGTTCCTCGTCAAAAACCAAACCATACTGCATCCCAGAACAGCCTCCTTGTTCTACATACACCCTTAGCGCATTATTGGAAGTATCCGCTTCGGACTCCAATAAACGCCTCGCTTCGGTAAAAGCGGCTGGAGTTAAATCAAGGAACTTTTCAACTGGAAGGATCTCGCTCATGCCTCGTTCAGTCTAAAATAAATGGGATACAATGACAATCATACGCTCAGGGCTCGTCTTTCATCAATTTTTCAAACTGTTTTCTCTTTTCAACCAAGCCTGGCCTCATTCCAGGGAATGAACGCTCTAATTCATCACAAATCTTCACTCCTTGCCCATATTGCTCGAGTTTCTCCACCAGCCTCAAAGCCGCTAATCCGCTTTGACCGCGCCAATATGGATCTTGCTTCTGTCCTGCGTCCAAATGTCGGCCATAAAAAACTGCTAACACATGATCCATAGCTTCTGCAACTGATCCTTCAGCCACCCCACCCTTTGTGCCGAATTGCTCTAAAGCATAAGCCAGTCCCATGTGCGCTTGACTTTTAACATCAGCAGGCACCTGAACAGATACTGCCAACGAGTTCTGATATGCTTGAAGAGCGTGTTCGTGAAAGTCAGGACGTTCAGTCGCCATAAGACGACAACTATCACCTATCCTCCCCCAAGCCCGTGCAGCAATTACACTAGAAGGCGAACTCTCAATTATACTAAAAAATGCATTTGTTGACTGAGTTAATTTGCCCAAAGCCTCAGCCGACGGAGCTCCTAGATCGATTAAAGTCAAATCCCCCAGAGCAAATGTTGCCTCAGCTCTAACGTGTCCGGTGACAATCGGATCATCCAATAGAGCCGAAAAACTTTTCCTTGCATCATCATATCCTTGCCTAGCTACAGCCGCTCGACCAGACATCATTTGAGCTCGTTGACGTAATCTGGGCGGAGTATTTGTTGAACCAGCAATCTCCTGATAAAGTCTTTCTGCTGCCAAACGATCAGCCTTTAAATTAAACATTCTGTCTGCTTTCCACATCTTTGCAGCATAAGCCGCAAATGAGCCCGAATGCTTGTTTATTATCTCATCGTACGCAGAAGCCGCATCTGAAACCTGGCCCGATCTTACAAGAGCCCAGGCTCGATCCAAGCGTACTGCAGAAATTTGCTCGTGGCCTACATGATCCTTCAACCATTTGTTATATAGAGTGATTGCTTCAGTCCATCTTTCTTTTTTAACGTGAATTTGGATGTTCTCGAGCTCAGCCGCAGCGAGCAAAATCTTAGATGGGCCATTGCCAGTTAGCTCCACGAGAAATTCGTCGGTATCATCCAAATTTTCCGCCATAGCGTGTGCTTGTGCCATTAGCAGAATAGCCTCATCTAAAATTAGACCTGGATTATTTCGAATCTGCTGCAGCAATGATATTGCCTCTACTAGATTGGTTGACCCCAGAGTTGATTTAATTTGCATCAAGCGCGCCTGTTCCATCAATAAAGTAGGTGTCCCTACGTCGCCTAGGGTGATCACGCTTTTGAAGCCCTCGCTTGCCTCAAGCCATCGCTTCGAACGTATTTTCATATAAGAGTCATCGTATAGTATACGTGCGCGTAACAAGTCGCTTGAAGGTGCCTCAATAGCTTTAAAATAATATTCTGAGGATTTCGCCATATCACCCAGTGAACGATAACTACGACCCAAACCCCAAAGAGCACGGGCTCGAAGATTTTCATCAAGCGGACCATCGAGAGCAGCATTGAAATGTTTCACAGCAGCCGTTTCTTCATAACGATCGCTCTGTAACTTAGCTTCTCCCAGAATGCAGTGCGTAACCGAGAAAGCCGGCTTTAAATCAAGATCCCCAAACAACAACTCAAGTCTTTTGATCGCAGAAAGACGCGCCCCCCCCAAATATAGTAATCGTGCTGATTCAAAATAAGCCTTTTGGCGAGTGACGATATCAAATTTGGGATCTATTAACGAATTGTAAATATTGGCCGATTCGATCCATTTTTCTTGTCCTTCAAGTAATTGTGACTGCAATTGCACTACTTGCACGAACCACAAATCTTCCTCTGTATTATTAATGGCATCCCTTAGTGTCGATGCCTCTTCAAGTGCCTCTTTAGTGTGCCCCATGGCATCATCTAAGCGAATTTTTAAGAGGTCCCGGCGCCATCCTCGACTCCGTTTTAACGCTCGTGGAAACTTGTCCAATAACAAGCGCGCTGCCTCAGGGGTTTTTTGTTCTAATAGAGCTTCCGCCAATAATAAACCACCCTCCTGAAGTACATCCTCCTCAAAACCATTACCCGCTTGAACCTGAAAAACGCCTTCGGCAGGACGTAATAATGCCACAACTCGAACCCAATCCTCGCGTTCCGCCGCTACAAACGCAGAGGCTACCGTAGCCTCTAGTACTCGGGGTGATTTTGGGAACCCCCGCAAGAGCTCAGCAAAAACTTGATTTGCTGCATCCAAATTCCCCTGACCGAGCCGACATTCGGCCATCCAATACAGATATTCATCGGACAACTCCCCCGCGGCCAGTCGATTATTCGATAAAATTCCGTAAGCTTCTCGATAGTTTTCCTGTTGAAAAAGCGACTGTCCCAAGAGAAGCGTCGCCTTTGCTCGCCTAGATGAGTCTGGGAACCGAGTAATCAGTTCATTAAACCAACGCGATGAGGTAGCCCAATGCCCCCCTTGTAAACTACGCGCGGCTGCTAGGTACAACTTTTCGTCAGGCTTTGTTGCCGGCATGCCATGTATCTGCACATTACCATCGACCCCTGCCAATAGTTTGCCCATAACGACCGCATAAATTGAAAATAGTCGTATATTCATGCAGCCTCCATATTCTTCTGACGAGATTTGGGCTTCATACTTGGCATATGCAACCTTAAGTAGCCGCCCGTAAAGCTCTTCTCACATTGTGCAACAAATTCAGGGGGACCTTCTGCAACTAACTGTCCGCCTCCATCTCCCCCGTCGGGACCAAGATCGATGATCCAATCGGCACTTTTGATAACATCCAAATTATGTTCTATCACCACCAAAGTATTCCCCGCATCACGCAGCTTTGCAAAAACGTCTAGCAATCTTGATATATCATGAAAATGCAGGCCTGTTGTCGGTTCATCAAGTAAATAAAGCGTTTGCCCAGTTGATCGTTTACATAGCTCAGAGGCTAACTTAACTCGCTGCGCTTCACCTCCACTGAGGGTAGTCGCAGACTGCCCCAACTGCAAATAACCGAGCCCAACCTCAGCCAACGTAAGACAGACATCGTGAATTTTTGGCACTGCTCGAAAAAATGAATATGCATCGTCCACGGTCATCCTCAATACATCTGCTATATTCAAACCCTTATAGTGGATTTCGAGAGTTTCACGATTGTAACGCCGACCATCACATTCCTCACAGTTTACATAAACGGACGGCAAAAAGTGCATTTCAATCTTTAACATCCCATCCCCTTGGCATTTTTCACATCTGCCTCCTTTTACATTGAAACTGAATCGTCCGGGCCCATAACCGCGAACCTTCGCGGCGGGCAATTTTGCAAAAAGGTCCCGAATATGCGTGAACATTCCTGTGTAGGTAGTCGGATTGCTTCTTGGAGTACGACCTATAGGTGATTGATCTATCACAATCGCCTTATCAAGCAAATCCACCCCTTCTATTGATTCGTGAGCCCCAGGTTTTTCTTTGGCCCCATGCCACTTGCGAAATAAAGCTCTTTTCAATACGTCATTCACCAAAGTGCTTTTCCCAGAGCCACTTACTCCTGTAACACAGGAAAATGTCCCGAGCGGTATTCGGACATCAATATTTCTAAGATTATTTTCCGATGCCCCCTTCACAATAAGCCATCCTTTTTCGACTCCCCCCTTCACACGCTTTAGAGGTCCTTCTATCTTAAACTCTCCCGTCAGGTATTTTGCCGTAATTGAGCGCTTTGCCTTACAAACCTCCTTAACAGTTCCGGATGCCACCAACTCTCCCCCATGAACTCCAGCGCCGGGCCCTAAATCAATTAAATAATCCGCCTCACGGATTGTATCTTCATCATGTTCCACGACCAATACGGTATTACCCAGATCACGCAACCCTTTCAAAGTTTCGAGCAGCCGACCGTTATCGCGCTGATGCAAACCTATGCTAGGCTCATCTAAAATATAGATTACCCCCACCAACCCTGCTCCGATCTGAGTTGCCAATCGAATCCGCTGTGCCTCGCCTCCGCTAAGAGTACTACTTTCGCGGTCGAGGGAAAGGTAACCCAAACCTACATTATTGAGAAATCCAAGTCGCGCCTGAATTTCCCTCAATACTTCACCTGCAATCTTCTCTTCAATTTCAGTAAACTTAAGACTCTGGAAGAATTTGGCTGCATCGGAAACCGAAAGACGTGACACTTCCATTATAGATAGTCCAGTAATTGCTACCTTACGTCGCATACCCTTGTTCGAAACTCGATAACGATCCGCTCTCTTACCTCCCAAAGTACAAGCCAAAACCTCAGGCAAAAGACGTTGTCCATTACAAGAATCACAAGGCTGACTACTCATGCAGCTCTTTACTCGTTTCTTAGTAAATTCGCTGTCCGTTTCCTGCATTAACCGCTCTAAATTAGGAACAACTCCCTCAAAAGGTTTAACCGTAGCTTTCCCTCCTCGGCGGAAATTAAACGTTATCTCTTCTTCTCCAGATCCATAGAGTATCACGTTACGAAATTCTTCAGGCAGTTTTTCCCATGCTACATCTAGCGGTTGGTCATAATGCGCAGCAACTGTCCTTATAACGTGGTTATAATAAATGATCATGCGACGACCACCTCGACGCCACGGGGCAACAACCCCGCCTGCAAGAGATTTTTCTGGATTCGGAACAACCAACTCCGAATCAAACACCAGTTTTTGACCAAGCCCGTGACATATTTTGCAAGCACCAAAAGGCGCGTTAAATGAAAAATGCTTTGGCGTGAGAGTGTCATAGCTTCGGCCAGTCTTGGGCGATACCATCTTGGTGGAATGCAATTCTTCATCCCACTCATCGCGGTTTGAACTTGAGCTGTTTTGAGTTAGTGCAAGAAGCCGACCATTACCCAATTTCAATGCCGCTTCCACAGAATCAGCCAACCGTTGACGCATATTTGAACCAACAACCAGGCGGTCGACAACCGCCTCAATGTGATGCTTTTTTTTAGGATCGATTTTAACCCGGGTATTCACTTCCAACTCGACCAACTGACCATCCACCCGGGCCCTCACAAAACCTTCGCGAGCTAATTTTTCTATTACATCACGAAATTCTCCTTTTTGATGACTGACAACAGGAGCCAAAATCATTAATCGTGTCCCTTCGGGCAATCCCAACAGTCGATCAATGACCTGAGTTGAAGTTTGCGAAGCCATTAGTTTGCCGCTGTCAGGGCAATGAGGTTGACCGACGTGCGCATACAAGAGACGAAGATAATCATAGATTTCAGTGGTGGTAGCTATGATTGAACGCATGCTCCCTCCCGCACTTCGTTGTTCTATCGCAATTGTCGGCGACAGTCCCTCAATGAAATCTATCTCTGGCTTCTGCATTTGATCCAGAAATTGGCGGGCGTACGCGGATAACGATTCCACATATTTACGCTGTCCTTCTGCGTAGATTGTATCGAATGCCAAAGAAGATTTTCCTGACCCGCTCAATCCTGTGATTACCACCAACTGATCGCGGGGAATGGATAGCGACAGATTTTTGAGATTATGCTCCCTTGCTCCCCCAATTTTAATCTCATTTGCCGCCATGCGAACGCAAGGAGATTTTAGCAGGAAACTTTATCACGGGCAAATCTTGGGGTTAATAATCAAGTTTTATAGGCAACTCGCCAATAACCTTAGGGTAAGGATTCGGCAAATCCTTCAACGCCCCGTTTTCATCACGAAACTTACCAAAATGGCCTCGCTTATGAGACTCATGCCATTCTCTTGCCATCACCAGTTCAAATATAACAACCTTCGCCGACTGACTTGTAACCTCATAATTATCAACGTACCCATCAGGTCGAACACCGGGCTTGATTGCTTTCGCAGATATCACAAAACGTCTGGCGGGCTTCAGTTGTTCAGTGAAAACATACGTTTGGTAAAACTGCCTCCCCCCCACTTTCAATAGCGATAATACCTGTTGAGGTATTCGCTCGATATCCAATTCATCCACTGCAGCAGGTGCGTTGTAGTATTGAGGCAGGCTTGTTGCGCCAATGACCTCAGGCAAATATGGGGAACCATCGGTCAATTCTGGCGCAGCTAATATATCTGTCACACGCTTAAAGCGACCTAACCCACGTACTTTACCTATACCTTGTAAAATTCCAATATTCCATCTTGTGTCTATTGCACCATTCATGGTTTTTATTTGGCGTTCAGCCCCGCCCATACTTGGCGTATATGCCCCTGCCACCCTCTTTTGGCGTGGAGGAACGCCTGTCGAGGGAACATAGGGTAAAGATACTCCATCTAGAACCCCGCTCCACGCTTCGGCTCTTTGATTATTTATAGAAAATCTGCCACGCACCTTCTCCCCCCCAGACACATAAAAGGCCTCGAGTAAACGCCTGTCATTAATTGGCTTCGTGTCTTCGCTTCCCGCCCAATCCTTCCAATACTGTAGGTTTTGAACCTTGAGACCCGTTGTATTCGGCACAGGCCCTCTTCCCGACAAGACATCCTGGCCCGCATTCCATGAAGAAGTGCCAGGGACTGGCCATAGTCTTATCTCATTCATACTAACAACCTCCGCATAACCGTTCAACTGTCCTGGGGCTATATTCCCCGAAGAATCAACCTGTACTCCCGCCCACGTAAGTGGGCTTTTCCCACTTAATTGAACTCGCGAACCAGATATAATCCGATGACTAGGTACGGTAAGAATCCCTGAGACATCATCGAAACCCGTCACATTTAAAATTCCGGGTTCTTTGGACTTCAAATAAAGAGTTTGCCAAGGTGTTCCTCTATGCACCTGCCCCAACCAACCCGTATTTTGAACTCCATTTCTTGAGACATCCGGAAAGGTCCACCAATTATTCACCCCAATACTCGGATCCTTAATAGTATAATCATTGCCTCCGACAGAAGCCCCCCAAGGCTGATACACATCATTTTTACGACATAAATTCACCCCAAAATAATAACGAGTCTTCTGACTCATCGTGTATTGGGTATTTAATTTTACGTACGGATCAACATGTGCAGAAGGCATCCATAAAACCTTGGTTTCATTTTGGTTAGGCACCCATTTTCCGCCACTAATAATATAGGTGGGCGCATACACTCGTGATTGACATCCTTTTTCAGAGCTATTCACCAAAGGATCGTTTACCTGTGTGCTAATATCAACTTTCCGTAGTTTCCTGATGTTATCAATGCCAGAATCCCACGTGCTTCCCTTGCTGCCGGGGGCCGGCACTACATCGCTGGCTGCAAACCAAAATTGGGGATTAGCGCTTGAGTCCAACACCACATTGATTTTTCCCGGCCCATAACCATTTGCAGCTGCAACTTTAGAATCCCAGATTGGAGCAAAAAGTTCATGGCCTCCCATAGGATTCCCAAGGCTTGCTGAAGGCATACTGAGAGTACCATCAAAGAAATCAACAACCCTAAAGTTGCTGTCCAGTATTTGAGCCTTCAAACTAACCTGAACATTATCCAGCCGAATATCCGCCAAAGATTTTGCCGTGCCCCCCGTTCCAGAAACCCGAGGCACCGTCCCAAGATTAGGCCAATTCACCAAGGCAACCGCAGAGAGCCCTGTGCTATTTAAGTCAACACTCGCCATGCCTCCAGCAACTGAAGGAATGGTAAATGTCACATCAGGTGTCGTGGGATCTCCCATCGCCCTCTTGTAATGCGCTGAAACATCACCCTTCACCCGTAAATCAGTGACCAACATTCTACATCCTTTAAATGGCACATCCACCTCTACTGCCAACCGACTTTCAAGTTTGTTGCTATTTCTATTATAAGTAGCCCTCAAGGAAACTTCATTTAGGGCCGGCATGCGGGCTGCATAAACCCCTCCCCGATCTTTCACTCCAATTACCTTTGGAGAGCTACGCTGATACCAACTGGCCAAAAGATTGTCTTCGGCAAACATTGCCGATTTCCTCTGCAACCCGGATAGATAGACATTGTTTATATTGTCTTTGCTGAAAACCCCTTGATAAGCCGTGGGCATTACGTTGGGCGGCCTCGTATATTGACTGGCCGTCCAACCGTTAGATTGGGCTGCCTGAAGTGTTTGATTGGGTAAAGATGGATGAAGTTTTGTGAAATACGCCCTTGTATTTTGGGTTGCCCATAATCTCGCTTGGCCTGAAGCAACCCTCACCGGAGATTCATAATCTATTACCTTTCTGCCATCCAAATGAACCTTAACAAAACGCCCGCTTTCTCGTTCAATACTCAAACCAAACCCAACCCAACTTACGGGTTGCTTCACGGCATTGAGACCATCACTCCATACAAATTTATTTAGCTTCCAGCCCCATCCTCCTCCATTGTCATCGCCAGAAACGAGTTTGACCTTGCAGGCGGCCGACTGAGCACGAGGCATATATTGACTTTTTGCTGAATCCCATTCACCCAGCTTGATGGTTCCTTCCAGGATATTATTATATATTCTCAGTGGTATCGCCGGCTCAAAGACTACCCGATATGGATGAAAATCAATGCCTGCCTTATTCTGCTTACTCCATATGTATCTAATCTGGGCACTCACGTGCCCATCGGAACGAGCCGCTCCAAAGGAAAGC
>CAZHJW010000019.1:0-22941 GCA_964533265.1 uncultured Pedosphaera sp. | reverse complement strand
GTCCATGATTCTGGAAACCACAAAAAAGGATCAGCCTATTTCCAAGCGCACAAGACAACACCGGATCATGGTTCACACACTTTTGCTCCATTTGGGCATGGTCAACAAGGGTGCTACTCACGTTCTTGTCCCTTCAAAAGCTGAAGGATTAAAGATTGCTGTTTATGATGCAGGTGGGGTGGGAGGCAAGGGTCCCCGCAATTTGGATAAGGTTTTTGAAGGTAACAAAGTCATTCTTAGGCGCGTGGGGGCAATTGATATTAGAGCCGGCATTCTGGGTCAGTTTGATTTGGTGATTTTCCCTGGAGGGAGCGGCAGTAAACAGGCAGCGGCACTTGAGGCGGAAGGTCGTGAGGTGGTAAAGAAGTTTATTGATCAAGGGGGAGGGTTTGTCGGGATATGCGCGGGAGCTTATTTAGCGGCTTCCAATTACAAGTGGTCCTTGGGGATTAGCAACCATAGGACTTTTTGTAAATCGATTGATTTGCCAGAGATCGGGCGCAAGAGCATGTGGTATCGTGGGACATCAACTCCAGTAAAGATGGAGCTTACGGAGGAAGGCAGGAAAATACTAGGTGATGTAAAGGGGGTCTTTGATGTGCGTTATCACAATGGCCCGATTATGTCTGCTATGGATAAGAAAGGGTTGGGGGCTTTTCGTAGTTTGGCAACCTTTCGTAGTGAGGTCTCGAGATACAAACCGCAGGAGGGCACGATGGTCAACACGCCAGCGATTATCGTGGGTGAATTTGGTAAAGGGCGAGTACTATGCATTAGTCCACATCCTGAATCGACACCCGGTCTGTACAAGCTGGTACAAAATGCAATTCGATGGACGGTCCCCGACAAGTAAACTAGTTTGGTTATGAGAACCAAATGGACCTTATTAAGTTTGTTATTTTTTGCAGGATTTGCTTTTGCCGAGGATTCTGCTGCCAAGCGTATTCTTGCGGGGTATCAGGCATTACGTCCCACAGTCGATGACTTGGCTATGTATCGTCTGGACTGGGAAGATTCACTGGATGTAGCTCTGAAAAGGGCTGGCAGGGAAAAACGACCAATATGCCTGATCATTATCCACGCAAAATACGGCGACATTACCTCGGGTCATTGCTGAGCGACCGCAACGCAGGTCCGTGGGATCTCACTTATCAATCCATTAGTGGTAGCTCAGTTGCAGCCTTATATTGTTACTTCATGGCATGGTCACCGTAATGATGTGGAAATTCCCAGTGCGGTAAAAACCGTTTGGCTGCAAAAATTTCAACCGACGCGTGACGGATTTCCTCAAAGACAAAGTAATGTAGATTTGGCTCTGCTGGACCCCAAGGGTCGGGTAGTGCACTCATTTGATGCGGCGCATAATGAAGAGTACGGTCGTCGTGGTGCCATCGAACAACACACCGCTGGCCAACTGAAACGTGCGGCTACCTTGTTGGGCTTAGAAAATAGGTTCGACAGACTGCGTCCGGTAAAATTGCCGACGCTTGATGGGCAACGGGGCGTACGCGTTTTTGTAAGTCTAGGTGATGAGCGTATGAGAGCGTACCAAGCTCCGGTAGTAGAGGTGATTCCCTTGACTGAAGCTGATTGGAAACACTTGGCTTGGCCAGAGAAGGAACGGATTGTTCCGGCTGGTGTCTTAAAACCGTGGCTTTCACAAATATATCCACCCGGGGTGATGGAGCGAACTGATCCGCAGACAAAATTCGTCTATACCATCAAGTCCACAACCGGCGATCTCAAGCTGGCTCCCATTATTTCGGCCAGTGGAGAAAGAAGAGCCATTTTGAGTGGGGTGATTCGCCTTGCTGATGAAGGGCCGGGAAATTTCAGTTATCAGGGGGTGATTGGAGCGGTAATCACTTACAGCAAAACAGGGAGTGCACCGAAATCTTTACGCGGTTATTTTGATGGCCTCTATCCTCGCAGCGATCGCATGCACCGTGACACTCGCTGGCTGTCCCTGCAGGCTGCCTTTGAATCGATCCCTGAATAAGAACTGAAGGTTTCACTTTGCTTTTCTACTACTATTTTGTAACACCGCGTGTCCATAAGGAGTGCTGGATCACTGGTTTGGAGGCAAGGAAGTTTACCGACTAGCGAAGTTCTCTTTACGAGTTTGGATACAGTTGTTTCGATTGGCTAGAAACCGTCGGCTCGATGTTTCAATGTAGTATTTGGCAGGGGGAAAATGCTCGCAAAATAACTCATTTTAATCCATAAATCCATTTGATGGACGAGGAAATTCGTAACCCGCAAGGGGAGAAGCTCGATTACTCTTTTCACCCTGCAGCAAGTGAGAGTCCTTTCACGATAATCATTGGACACGGTGTTACCGCAAATAAGGACAGGTCTTTTGTGGTTGCACTTGCCAATGGCCTGGCCATGGCGGGGCTTCCGGTCTTGCGATTCTCCTTCTCCGGCAACGGTAGTTCAGAAGGACGTTTTGAAGATTCGTGCATCACCAAGGAGGTGGAGGATTTGGGTGCGGTGATTGATGCAGTGCATCAACAGGGCAGGAAGATTGCGTATATAGGGCATAGTATGGGTGGTGCAGTCGGAGTAAAACGTGCGGCCACCGATGAGCGGATTGAGCTACTCGTTTCTCTGGCAGGCATGGTGCACACCAAGAAATTTTCTGAAGTGGAATTTGGTGAGGAAACTCCGGGCGTGGGTTGCATGTGGGGAAAGGAAGAGTGTCCGTTGTCACAATCCTTTGTGGATGACATGAACAGTGTTGGTACGGTTATCGGGCTCGGGGCGAGCGTGAAGGTTCCGTGGTTGCTAATCCACGGAGCAGTTGATGATGTGGTGCCCATTGAGGAATCGCGCGAGATCTATGAACAAGCCAACGAGCCGAAGGATTTAGTCGAAATAGAGAATTGTGATCACGTATTCGATCCGGAAACCGATGCGGACTCTTTGCCAACCATGGTGCGCGCGGTCAGTGCTTGGCTGATGCCCAGAACCATGCCAGACATTGCAATTCCAGAGTCACCGTTTCCCCAATAACCAGCTGGGTTGGGGACAAGTTCCCTCCTAATTTATCTTCAAAGCTATTTTTTGGCACATTCCATGCGTTGGTAACATAATTGTGTTTGAGTAACCTCGGAATAACCCCGAAAACTCGGATAAACTTGGTCTGAATGAGTGAAATTTACGCCTTGAATGAGTGAGAATCACGCAAAACGGCCAAAAACCCAACAGAACAGGAGAAAAAAACCATGAAATCCATGAAAGATATTCGAAAGCTGGTTCCTACTTTTAAGGCCGGCTTTACGCTGATTGAGCTCTTGGTGGTCATTGCCATTATCGGCATATTGGCCAGCATGTTGCTTCCCACATTGGCCAAGGCCAAAAAGAAAGCTAATCGTATTAAGTGTGCGTCCAATCTGAGCCAGCTTGGCAAAGCTTATGCGAGTTATTCCACTGATTCCAACGGTTACTTTCATTTGGATGACCCGGAATTGGCCGTTCGCAATAATAACCTCTTGAAGGCCAAAGGCTGGCGTGATTGGCAGAACCCATATCAGATTTGCGGTTGGTTCCGTGGATTTTCTTATGTGGATTCCCTGCAAAGTACCGCAGCCTTAAGTTCACCTTCTGACGCTAAGGCAAATGCTAACAATCAACGCCGTTCGTTCGGTGCAGGTGAGCATGATCTTAAGCTTTATGGCTGGGAACAGTTCCGCGGCACCGGCAGGGGTTCACACGGTTCCTGGATCGATCCAAACCGCATGAGCTATGCCATGGGCCAAGGGGCTGATGCTTTGCAACCTGAGACGGTTATTGCCAATACCCGCAACTTTTCCACCACGCCTGGTGTGAATACCACCGAGTACCTGCGCAAGTTCGGTCACGGCGATGGCTGGGGCGGCGGCTGGAGATACGGCGGTACTGAAATGTACGGCAACGACTGGCGCGGCGAAGCTGTAATGGCTGTGAATAAGGGTGCCTTCGACGGCTACGCGAACAAGAGGGACGAGAGCTTTACTGCCGAAACACTTGTTGACCCGCACTTTTATGGTGCCGGTGAATCCAAGGATTACGCCATGAGCGGATTACTTGAAGGACAAGGCAACATCGTTCTATCTGATGGTTCAACCCAGCAGGTGAATGGTGATCCTGACTTCAAGGCAGTCATCGTTAAGCACGCCAATGCGTTTAAGGCGGGCGGACACCAGCAGAAGCAGAATTACAATGGACCCAACCTGGTATGGATTCGTCCTTCTCAGGCTGGCAACCGCTGGAACTAGGAGAATATAGTATTCAAAAGGGCGCCACTCAGTGGCGCCCTTTTTTAATGTTTGTGCTAATTGAGAGGAATGGACGGTTTTGATAACAAAAAAACCCCCCTTCAGGAAAGGAGGGTGTAAAGAAATGAGGGGTTGTAATATCTATTCAGGTTTGGCTTTGCCCGGAGTGCTGCCTCTTTGGTTAGAATCCTCGCTGGAAGGATCTCCAGCATCTGGATCAGCGACTGATTGGCCTCCTTCGGCTTTATCGGCCTCAGTAGGTTCAGTTGGGGCAGTTTCTCCACCACAGCCAACGCTTAGAAAAGCGGCCATAGCCAAGGTCATCGAAATAGTGATAATAGTTTTTTTCATGATAGGTTGAGTTGCTGTTATATTACTTGTGTAACAGGGCCTTTACATTAATGCTCTACTGAGCTTCGGGCCAGAAAAAAGTCATAATTCAATGGACGATTTTAGGCATTTTTTCTATAGAGCGGCCATTTTGGTCGGCTTGCTGGTAATGGGTGCGTGTGGGCAAAAGGAATCTCCTTCTCCGAACCCTGCGGCGACTGAAATCACGGCCCTTGATTTGGCAAGACAGCCTAATGGCCGATTTTTGCTCAAATCCACGGGTCAGCCATTTACCGGAATTCAGAAGGAAAACTGGCCCGATTCCACCCCAAAAATTGAATATAGTTACAGGGATGGCTGGCGCGAAGGACGTTGCCGTGCTTGGCACGCGAATGGTCGACTAGGGATGGACGGTCAGTGGAGGGCAGGCCAGCCGATGGGTTCGGTGCAAGAATGGTCTCCAGACGGTTTGCTAATGCGCACGATTGTATATCGTGATGGTAAAAAGACCAGTGACGTGACCGGGCCTTCGCTAGAAGCGCAGGCAAAGATTGATGAGGAACTCAAAAAGCGAGAGACACTGGATCGACAGGAGTGGAAAGCGGAGGTGGATGCGCAGGACTTTGAGAGAACCTTTGTGCATCTCTGGGACAGACTCCGCGCCACTAAAAATGACTGGGCAGTGTGGGAGGAATTTCCGTTTACATCGATTCGTTTGGGGCAGCCAGGCAAAACCAAAAAGCATGATTTGGGAGTGACGGAGTGCAGCTGGACTATTTCCGACCATGACTATCGTTTTTCAGAATGGCAAAAAAATTTGGAAAAGTGGCGCAACCTCTACCGGGTTGTGGAAACCGAATGGCATCAGGAAGAATTTGATGCAGATATCAAAGGAAAGCGTTCGTTATTTAAGTTTACCATACATGCCTTTGTTAAAGGGGTGAATGAAAGGGTGATCTTGCGCGGTGCGCTGCGTGTTCATTGGTCGCAAAATAAGGATAAAGGTGGCCGTTGGTTGCCAGGGAAAATTGAATTGGAAAACCTGACCTCGTTGCAAAGGAAAGGGGAGGTTCCTTTTGAAAGTGTTGGCGAATTGAAGGCGCGCCGGGATAACCCCCAGTTTACGCGCGAACGTATTCCTGACAGTGTCGATCCTTCGCCCTTGCTGGTTCGCGATTTAAATGGCGACTGGTTGCCGGAAATCATTCCCACTGGATCCAATCTAATTTACTGGAATAAGGGAGGGATGAAATTCAAACCTGAGTCCATGATTAGCGGCGGTCGGGGCCAGTTTCCAGATGCCGCAGCGATTGCCGATTTTACCAATGACGGCCGACCGGATTTATTGACCTTTGGCCCAGATGAAAGACCCATGGTTTTCCGGGGTAACAAGACGGGCCGGTTTGAGGTGCCACCAGTGGTTAGTCTAAGCGAGAATAGCAAAACCCAATTGAGTGATCCTTCCGCCGTTGCGGTAGGGGATGTTGACGGTGATGGGGATCTGGATGCTTTTGTGCCGCAGTATCTCAATCCCTATGCTGCGGGCCGCGCACCCACCCCTTATTATGATGCGCTTGACGGGTTGCCTGCATATTTGCTCATCAATGATGGTACTGGTAAATTTACTGATGGCACCGTAACTGCAGGACTCAGCCAGAAGCGTCATCGGCGCACCTACAGTTCCTCATTTATCGACTTGGATCATGACGACGATTTGGACCTCGTGGTCGTCAGCGACTTTTCTGGTCTGGACCTTTACCTTAATGACGGATCGGGAAAGTTTACCGATGTTACCGGGCGTCTAGGTGAGGCTCGCTATTCCTTTGGGATGAGCCACGCTTTTGCCGACTTTAATCAGGATGGACTGATGGATTTGTATATGGTGGGAATGGGATCTACCACAGCTCGGCGCTTGGAGCATTTAGGGCTGGGAAGAAAAGGGTTTGAATCGGTGCAGGCTGCACGGATGAAGATGGGTTATGGGAACCGGTTGCTATTGGGTGATGGAAAGGGAGGGTTCAAGCAAGCTCAATACAATGATCAATTGGCTCGAACCGGATGGGCCTGGGGTTGTACTCCGTGGGATTTTGATAATGATGGAGACCGCGACCTTTACATTGCTAATGGCCATATCAGCGGCACCTCAGCCAAAGATTATTGCACCAAGTTTTGGCGACACGACATCTATACCCCCAAGATTGAAACCCAGAGCGTGGTGATGGCCGGAGTTTTCGGCCAGTGCCAGTCTGATCTGGGTAAGACTGAATCATGGAATGGGTTTGAACATAATGTGCTGTATCTCAATGAGGCCAATCGGTACATCAATATTTCATTTTTGATGGGTTTATCCAATGAAGCTGATTGCCGCTCCGTTGTCTCAGCGGATTTGGACTTGGATGGTAGGCCCGATTTGCTGGTAGTGGAGAAGGAGCCTGGGGATGACCGTACCCGTGATGGCCAAATCCGGTTGATCCGTAACAAAATGCCCACCGAAAACAAATGGATCGGTATTCATCTTAAAGGCGCCCCAAATAAGCCTCTGTGGGGCGCAGTAGTAACGGTCAAGCAGGCTGGTTATGAGCAATCCTTACCAGTAGTTACTGGCGATTCATGGAAGGCGCAGCATCCAGCTACAGTCCATTTTGGTTTGGGGAAAAATGGGCCGGTTGAGGCGGTGATAGTACGTTGGCCTGACGGTTCTGCTGCTAAGTTGAAAGCGCCTTCAGTGAATTCATATCATACAGTTGAGGCAAGTAAATGAATCGTGGATTGATGGTAATACTGTTTGGTTTAGCCTTTGGCTGCGATAAAGCAGTTGAACCGCCTGTGTCATCTACAAAGCCGGACGTTCCAGTCTTGGTTCGGGCAAGCGCACAGGTGAGCCTGCAGGGTGGTTTGGTTTACGATAAGGTCACTGGAAAGTTGTTTAGCGGCTTATTACAGGATGTCACCTCTTCAGGGCAGTCTCGAGCAGAAATCCACTTCAAGGATGGACGCCGTCACGGTAGAAGTGTCGAATGGCACCCTGATGGGTCAAAATCTTTGGAAGGCGAATGGAGTGAGGGAGTGCCCAAAGGCATGGTTACTGAGTGGTCTGCAGATGGTTTATTGCGAGGGGAAACAACCTATGGAGAGAATGGTCAAGTAGTCAAAAGCGAAACAGAGCCCACCGAGAAATTACAGGGCAGGGTGGATGGGGCTGTAGCACAGCGTGAGAAGATGGATCGTACCGTATGGAAAGGGGAAATTCAGGCGCAGGAATATGAGGCAACGTTCATTGGCTTATGGGATCAATTGCGTGAAGATGGAAATCCATGGGAAGTGATCAAGGGTTTTACCTTTGGGAAAATCCGTTATCCGGGCTTTGGATCTGTAAAGAAACTAAGCAGGCAGATTGAACAAAACCAGTCGGTGGGTACATTCAAGACGGTGAAATGGCAGGAGTGGCTTCGGCAGGTTAAACAATGGGAAAAGTCAGGCTGGTTGCTTGAGGAATCGGAATGGCATCAGGAGTCGTTCCAGCCGAATCCAGATGGCAATCCAGTGTCGACTTTCAAGGCAGTGGTTCATTTGCATCATCCTGCGTCGGATCGGCGGACTATTATTAGAGGGAGATTCACGGTCTTGTGGGATGCAAATCTCAAGCCTGCTGAGATTACCGTGGAGAAAATGAGCCAGTTAAGTCGTGTGGGCGAACTTCCATTTCAGGTGAAACACGTTATAGATTTAACAGTAGAGGACCCCAATCCTGAGGAGCTTCGAAGCCAATCAGGGCCCAGTATTTTCCCTGCTCCATTGGTGGTTCAGGATTTAAACGGAGATGCGCTTCCAGAAATTATTCTGGGGGGTAGTGGTTTGCTCTACTGGAACCGTGGTGCCTTTCAGTTTGAAAAGACACAACTCATTCCCGGCCGCCCTTGGCGTTTTAAGGCGGGGGTTTTGGGTGATTTCAATGGTGATAGGAAGGTTGACTGGTTTTCCATTGGCCCAGATGGAACGACGGTTGTTTTTCCAGGGAAAAAAGCGGGGGTTGGGTTTTTGCCCAACCCGATTATCTCTTCTGAACCTCGATTTGCTTTTCCTCAGTGTGTTGGAAGTGGAGATGTGGATGGCGATGGGGATTTGGATGTGTTCGTGGCCCAATACAAAACCCCTTATGGGGGAGGCCAAATGCCTACTCCTTATTATGATGCTAATGACGGGTTTCCGGCCGCGCTTCTAATCAATGATGGGCAAGGGAAATTTACTGATGGGACAGTAGCTGCCGGATTGGGGGCAAAACGTCGTCGACGGACCTACAGTGCATCGTTTGTTGATTGGGACCAGGATCAGGATCTGGATTTAATCGTGATCAGCGATTTTGCCGGTATAGATCTATATCTAAATGATGGCACCGGAAAATTCAGAGACATCACCGCTCACCTGAAAAACGAAAGGTATAGTTTTGGCATGAGCCAGGCTTTAGCCGATTTTGACGGAGACGGGTTCTTGGATATTTATATGGTAGGCATGGGCTCGACAACCGCCCGGCGACTTGCTGGATTGGGGCTGGGTAAAAAGGGATTTGAGCACTTGGATGCTGCACCTGACATGGGTTATGGCAACCGACTTTTGTTGGGCAGTGCGAAGGGACGGTTTAAGCAGGCTCCATACAATAATCAGTTGGCACGTACCGGTTGGTCTTGGGGTTGTATTCCATGGGATTTTGATAATGATGGTGATCGTGATCTTTATGTAGGCAATGGAATGCTGAGTGCGCGTTCGGCTCAGGATTATTGCACGACCTTCTGGCGCCATGACATTCGGGACGGCGATTCAAAAGAAACTCTGCTGATGCAGGAGGTATATGCCCAATGCATGAAAGGCTTGGGTAAGGATATTTCTTGGAACGGTTACGAGCATAACGCATTACTAATGAACGAGGGTGAGGGAAGCTATCATAGTATTGGCTATCTAATGGGTGTTGGTTTCGAATTTGATAGTCGCTCGGTTGTGGGTGCGGATTTGGACTTGGATGGACATACAGATTTATTAATCATTCAGATGGACCAACTGAGCAATCGACATGAGACAGGAAGGGCTGAACATTACCTGCATTTGGTGCAGAATAAGATAAAATCTGACGGCAACTGGATTGGCCTGCACTTGAATCCGGAGATGAATCCGGTTGGAGCTATGGTGACCGTCCGTGTCGGTGGCAAAACGCAAACACTACCGGTTGTGACTGGAGATTCTTATAACGCACAACAACCGCTCTCTATTCATTTCGGGTTGGGTAAGGCTAAACAGGTCGATGAATTACGGGTAGAGAAGTTTGGTCGTGAACTCGTTCGACTTACAAACCCTGTTATTAATCAATATCACAAAGCTCGACGTTGATATGCGTGCTTTGCTTAACATTGCGGTTTTTATGATGGTGTTGGTGAGCTGTTCCAAGAAAACCGATTCAAAGGGAAGTCCAAAAAATGCCCGGGTCGGCTTGCAGGACGTTGTGATAAGAGAGGGTTTAACTTATTTGAAATCTTCAGAAGAACAATTGACTGGAACCGTCGAAGAATTATGGCCGAATGGTCAGAAGAAACAGACAATTGAATACAGAGCAGGGAAAAGGCACGGACAGACTTTCTCATGGTATCTCAGCGGTCAGATTAAATCAAAAGGTCAATGGATTGATGGTACACGTGAAGGTTCCTGGTTTATCTACTCTGAGGACGGATTGGAACAGTATGAAGAGACTTACCGAGAGGGGGTGCTTGTATCGCAAAAAGGAAGTGCTTCTGCTAAATTAAAGGCTCAGATTCAAGAGGCGGCTTCAAATCGAAAAGCGATGGATAATGACGTCTGGAAGGATGAGGTGGCTTCCCAGGAATATGAATCAACAATCATACGCCTCTGGGATGATTTGCGTGCAGTTAAGCATGACTGGCAACCGCTTCATGATTTTGTTTTTGACCATCTTCGGGTCGGAAGTCCTGAAAAGACAAGTAAACATCAGCATTCAGTGGAACAGGTTGTCTTTGGTGAGTCTAATAAGACGTTGAACCAAGGCCAATGGCAGGCGCAGTTGGATCAGTGGCGTGAATCAGGATACCGGGTGGTGGAAACCGAATGGCATCAGGAAGTTTTCGAGCCTGCAACCAAGGGTAAGGCGGCTTACTCTGAATTCAAGATCGTGGCACATGTTGAACAAGCTGCGAGGCAGAAACGGTTTATCATTCGAGGGCGTTTGCATATCCAATGGAAAGCCAGACGTGGGTTATCTGATCGGCCGGTGGCTTCACAAATGCGTGTGTCAGAGCTAGTGATATTACGACGCAAAGGGGAGGTGCCATTTGCTCGAGTCAAGATTTTGGATACCTTGGAGGATAATCCGCAGAAACTGAACCGTTTACAGCAGCAGGCGAAGGCAGGGTCCCCCGGGAATGTGTTGGCTGCACCGTTGCTGGTGGAGGATTTGAATGGAGATGGTTTACCCGAAATTGTTCTGGCGGGGGCTAATCGAATTTATATGAACCGGGGGGGTATGGATTTTGAATCAAAGAAGCTAATACCGAACTTAGGTCGTGAACTAATGGCGGCGACATTAGCCGACTTTGATGGGGACGGAGTGATGGATTTGTTTGCAGTGGGCAACGGTGCCGTTCCGGCGGTCTTCTTGGGTCGAGGAGATGGGAGGTTTCAATTCCCTCCAAAGACTGTTCGTATTAAGCCGGTTAACTTTCCGCAGTGTATAAGTGCCGGTGATGTGGATGGTGATGGAGATCTGGATGTGTACCTTGCGCAATATAAGCCTCCTTACGGAGCTGGCCAAATGCCAACCCCTTATCATGATGCAAACGATGGAGCACCGGCAGTCTTACTCATCAATGATGGCAAGGGAGTTTTTTCTAACGGAACGAAGGCAGCAGCATTGGATAAAAAAAACCGAAGGCGTACTTTCAGTAGTTCTCTGGTCGATCTGGATTCGGACCGTGACCAGGATCTAGTTGTGGTGAGCGATTTTGCAGGCATTGATATATTTCTTAATGATGGGACGGGAAAATTTAATGACGTTACAGATCGCCTCGGTGATTTCCGCTATAGTTTCGGAATGAGCCATGCATTGGCCGATTTTAACGGTGACGGTCAGGTTGACATATATATGACGGGCATGGGTTCTACAACGGCACGCCGTTTAACTCGGTTGGGTAAAGGGCGCAGTGGATTTGAGCATTTGGAGGTGGCCCCAGAGATGGGGTACGGTAATCGGTTGCTGTTGGGGCAGTCAGATGGCCGTTTTATCCAGCCAGATTACAATGACCTTTTGGCCCGCACCGGTTGGTCCTGGGGTTGCACGCCGTGGGATTTTGACAATGATGGAGACCGTGACTTATATGTCGCCAATGGAAATCTTAGTGCAAAGTCTGCTCAGGATTATTGCACGACTTTTTGGCGTCATGATTTGCGTGATGGAGCCTCCAAAGACAGTTTCGTGATGACCGGAGTGTACAAGCAATGTATGTCCGGATTAGGAATGGATATTTCATGGAACGGTTACGAACATAATGCCCTTTTGATTAATGAACGGGATGGTCGTTATCTGAACATTTCCTTTCTGCTGGGTTTGTCATTTGAGTTCGACAGTAGGAGTGTAGTCTCAGCAGATTTGGATGCCGATGGAAGGTCGGATTTGTTAGTCATCGAGCGCGACCGTTTGCGGAATATTCATCAGACATACGGATTTGTGAATTATGTGCACGTGGTACACAACCAATTAAATACCGATAACCATTGGATCGGAGTGCGTCTCCCTCTCGATCGGCCTGATTACCCTCCTTTTGGGGCCATGGTCTGGGTGCATGCTTTAGGAGGGAGTCAATGTTTGCCCGTAGTTAGTGGTGACTCTTACAAGGCACAGCATCCGACGTCCCGTCATTTTGGACTCGGTAAGGAAACGAATGTGAAGGCCATTGAGGTGCAATGGGTGAATGGTAAAGTAACGCGTTTGAATAAACCTAGAGCGGATCGGTATCACACGATCAAACCATGAATCCAGAGAGAACATTATTGTTAGTATGTCTTCTAGGCATTGCGGCTTGTGGGAAAAAGGAGGATGAAAGGCAGGCAGTTAGTGTGCTGCCATTCGTGGAGGCAAACACGACTGAAGTGCGGATGGAGCAAGGCCGCTTGTTTTGGAAAGAAACAGGTTTGCCGTTTACTGGATTGCTACGTGAGAAGCATCCCGAAGCCGGATTGAGCGCTGAAGTGTATTTCAAGGATGGATTGCGACACGGTAAAGCTACTGAATGGTATGCCAATGGCAGCTTGCTGCTCAAAGGGCAATGGCAATTAGGGAAAGCAAACGGTTTAGTCAAGGAATGGTCCGAGGATGGTTTGGTGCGCAGAGATACCATGTATAACAAGGGTAAAATCATAAGCCGGAAGGAGGGGCCTTCAGTCCTTGCTTCAGAACAGGTAAAGCAGATTATTCAAGATCGCGAATCATTGAATAAATCTGTTTGGAGCAAGGAAGAGCAGGCGCAAAAATATGAGATGACCTTTGTGAAGCTCTGGGACGAGCTAAGGGAGGCAAAACATGATTGGAAGGTGTTCGACCGGTTTCCTTTTGAAGCCATAAAAATGGCAAAAAACCCATCCTCAAAAAAGTTCAATATGGGTATTAAACAGATCCTCTTTCAACCAGGAGGCGTTAATCTCAGCTGGATGGCGTGGCAAAAATGGATGGGCGAATGGAAGAAAAAATATTTACTAATCGAGAGTGAATGGCATCAGGAATCTTTTACGGCTCCTAAAGCAGGTAGTCCCTCTTCATTGTTTAAGATAGTCCTGCATCTGGAAGAGCGGGATGGAGATGAACGTATCCTTGTTAGGGCATCCATTAATGTGGTGTGGGGTGAAATTAAAGTGGAGGATACATTTCTTCCTAAATCGATCGCTGTTGCTGATCTGGCGTTGTTACGACGTAAAGGTGTACAGCCTTTTAATCAGGCCCGGTTGCTTGAGCCTTCAAAAGATTTTCCCGCTCACAAGTTTGTACACCCAAGTGGTTCTCGGGATCATCAAGCAGCTCCCCTTCTGGTATATGATTTGAATGGAGATAGACTACCGGAGGTTGTCTTGGCTGGAGCAAACCTTGTTTATTGGAACCAAGGAGGAATGAGATTTAAACCGGAGCCACTAGTTGCAGGTTCACGTTACTCGTTTCAATCTGCAGTCTTGGCAGATTTTAATGGAGACGGGAATGCTGACATGCTCACCTTGGGGTCTGCTGGAAAACCTCGGATGTATCCAGGTACCAAGACTGGAAGGCTGAAGAATGAACCGGTGGTAAGTCTGTCCAATAAAGCCGATGTTCAAATCCGGGATCCGCAATGTATTACTTGTGGAGATATTGATGGAGACGGAGATTTGGATGCCTATATTGGACAATATGCTGCAACTTACCAATCGGGAAAGTTGCCTACGCCTTATTACGATGCAAATGATGGGCATCCGGCCTTTTTGTTAATTAACGATGGCTCCGGTTTTTTCACTGATCGCACACTGGAGGCAGGCTTGGGGGCCAAACGAAAGAGGCGTACCTACAGCGCTTCATTTGTAGATTTGGATTCAGATAATGATCTGGATTTGATGGTGGTTAGTGACTTTGCAGGCTTGGATTTATATATGAATAACAGCAGTGGGCGGTTTGTTGATGTGACTGATACATTGGGTGAGGCGCATTACTCTTTTGGAATGAGTCATGCTCTTTCTGATTTTGATGGGGACGGAAATTTAGATATCTATATGGTGGGCATGGGCTCCACTACTGCGCGCAGACTTGAAGGATTAGGCTTGGGGCGTAGCGGGTTTGAGGGGATTCAAAAAGCCCGCATGAAGATGGGTTATGGCAATCGCCTTCTGCTTGGCCGGGGAGATGGCATGTTTGCTCAGGCAGAATATAATGACCGTGTGGCGAGGACGGGCTGGGCGTGGGGATGCACTCCATGGGATTTTGACAATGATGGAGACCGGGATCTTTATGTAGCTAACGGTTTTTTAAGTGCGAAATCCGCGAGGGACTACTGCACGCAATACTGGCGCCATGACATCTATTATCAGAAGCAAAAATCTGAAACTCTTATGCAGATGGTGTTTGATAAATGTCAGGCAGGTGTGGGTAGTGACATTTCTTGGAACGGCTATGAACATAATGTACTCTTGGTTAACACGCTGGGAAAAGAGTTTCCTAGTGTGGGGTTTTTGATGGGAATTGGTTTCGAGTTTGATAGTCGTTCGGTCGTTTCAGCTGATTTAGATCTCGACGGTCGTGTGGATTTATTGGTGGTAGAACGTGTTCGTGATGAACTCGTCAAGGCTTACGTCAATAAGGTTCATTTAATACATAACAAGATTGAAAATAATAATCATTGGATAGGATTGCATTTAAATACTGCAGATCTCCCTATGGGAGCAACGGTACGTCTGCAGGCTGGAGGAAAAACCCAGATGTTGCCCATCGTTTCAGGAGACTCGTATAACAGCCAGCATCCTCTTGTGGCTCATTTTGGACTAGCAAAAAACCCCACTGTCACCGATATCATTATCAAGTGGCCTTCGGGTGAAGAGGTTCGCCTAAAAAATCCAAAAATGGATGAATACCACCATATTTCAATAAAATGATTAACGGGGAAGGCAATCAATATTGACTGAACGCGTTTGATGTGTAGAGTTTTCTCGTGTTACCCAACCCACGTTTTGCGCGCGTCTATTTTCGTTGTCAGGCATTTTCTGTCGTTGAGCTTCTTGTGATTATGGTTGTGGTGGGCGTTTTGGTCGCGATTATCCTTCCTTCTTTGAATAAAGCGCGACTAAAGGCAAATGCTGCCCAGTGCGTGGACCAATTTCGCGAACTCGGGGCGGTGTTTTTAAAGTACTCTAATGACACCGAAGGTAAGGTAATAGAAGCGACGTCGGCTGTTAATGAAGGTAATCCCGCGTGGGAGCGCACCTTGAAAAAGTATGCCGAAGGGCAGGAATCCTTGAGAGAGCACGTAAGAGGTCCCGGTTTTTGGCGTTGTCCGGATTGTCAACAAGGGCACCATGGAGTGGGCTACAATCATTTCCTGGGAAAACTGGGTTTTGTGGAGGCAATTCGCAAGCCGTCCATGACGATTGTTTTTGGAGATGCTGGTATTATTCGGAATCCGCTACAGTCTGAGCCCGACTTGTGGATTGAAAAAAAGACCGTTGGCAATCGCGGTTTTAATTCGGGCGTTTTTTCGGTTCCAGCGTCACGTAATTGGAGAACGTCTTCACAACGCATGGTTAATCGTCACTTGGGCCGGTCCAGTGTGATCTTTGCAGATGGACATGCGGACTCGATTCCTGTTAGTGCTGTCGGATTCCAGTATAAGGCCGGCGATGTTCGCGTTCTCTGGGATAATCAGTAATTTAATCCTTTGCGGGTCTGACTCGCTGCGTGAGAATCGGCACGTGAAATCGTTCACTTTTCTTTTTATCTTTCTCATTTGTTTTGTCGTGCAGGCTGATAAGCCCAATGTGGTGGTCATCCTCACCGATGATCAAGGGTGGGGGGATCTTAGTTTGAATGGAAACACCGACCTTGCCACCCCAAACATTGATTCACTAGCTCGAGATGGTGCGCAATTTGATCGGTTTTACGTATGCCCGGTTTGTTCTCCGACCCGCGCTGAATTTTTGACTGGTCGCTATCACGTCCGCGGTGGCGTGTACAGTACATCGGCCGGAGGTGAGCGATTGGACCTCGATGAGCTGACAATTGCCGATACCTTTAAGGCAGGCGGGTATTCAACCGGTGCCTTTGGTAAGTGGCATAATGGTATGCAGTACCCGTATCATCCTAATGGTCGTGGTTTTGGGGAATATTACGGGTTTTGCTCAGGTCATTGGGGTGATTATTTTAGTCCACCCTTGGAACACAATGGACGGATCGTACAGGGCAAGGGATTTTGTGTTGATGACTTCACCGATAAGGCTATGGCCTTCATGGAAAAGTCGAGAAAAGCGGGCAAACCCTTCTTCGCATATATTCCCTATAACACACCTCATTCGCCGATGCAGGTGCCTGACCGCTGGTGGAATAAGTTTAAGGATAAGGAGATCAAGTTGCACAATAGGGATCCAAAGCGTGAGAACCTACAGCATCTACGATGTGCTTTGGCAATGTGCGAGAATATTGATTGGAACGTGGGTCGCCTTCTGAGGAAGCTCGATGTTCTGGGGGTTGCCGATAATACAATTGTGGTTTTCTTTCATGACAATGGTCCGAATGGGGTTCGGTGGAAT
Organism: uncultured Pedosphaera sp.; assembly: GCA_964533265.1. Taxonomy (GTDB): domain Bacteria; phylum Verrucomicrobiota; class Verrucomicrobiia; order Limisphaerales; family UBA1100; genus UBA1100. The sequence goes on along the minus strand of CAZHJW010000019.1, from coordinate 6,043 downwards.
GGCGGAATGAAAGGACGAAAGGGATCCACTGATGAAGGTGGTGTGCGCTCTCCTTTGCTTATTCGTTGGCCGGGCCGAATAAAGGAAGGCACTATAATCAAACAGATTAGTTCTGCGATGGATCTATTGCCAACACTTGCCGACTGCGTAGGCATTCAGGTAACAAGCAAAAAGAGCCTGGATGGTCAAAGCTTGAAGCCGTTGTTGTTGGGAACAAAGGTTCAATGGAAAGAACGTACACTGATTAATTCCTGGAAGGGGCGAGTAAGCGTGCGTACGCAGCAGTATCGGCTGGATCATCAGGGTAAACTTTTCGATATGGCCAAGGATCCAGGCCAGAGGAAGGATGTTAGCCAAGCCAATCCAAAGGTGGCTAATCGTTTACGCAAGGAGGTCGAGTATTGGAAGCAAACGGTACTTTCAGAACTTGGAAAGGACACACGACCGTTTGTGATTGCCCATCCAGATTATAAGTGGACCCAGATCCCTGCGCGCGATGGTGCGGCCCACGGTGGAATTAAGCGATCTAACAAGTTTCCTAACTGTTCATACTTTTATAATTGGACCTCACTGAAGGATAAAATAACATGGCCTGTAGAAGTGGGAGCATCTGGCCGCTACGAGGTGACCCTGCATTATGCCGTGCCCAAAGGCGATGAAGGGGCGATGGTTGAGCTGATCCATAATCAGAGTAAGTTGCGCTACACAGTGACCGAGGCTCATGAAGTTCCTGCTCGCGGTCATGAAAATGATCGAGTTGAGCGCCGAGAATCTTATGTAAAAGATTTCAATGCCGTAAAAATGGGGGTAATCGACCTGAAGAAAGGCAAAGGGGAGTTGATCCTTAAAGCTTTGGAAATCCCTGGCAAACAGGCGTTAGAATTTCGTCTGTTGATGCTGAATCGGTTGAAGTGATTTAACGTCAAAGATAGTGATTGTGGGGACAATGAAATTGGTCATCTTTATCTTAGTGCTTTTCCCTGTTTTAGCGCTTCAAGCAGGGACACCAGAGGCAATGATGTTGCTAAAGGTCCATTGTTTCTCCTGTCACAATCCGGATAAATCAAAAGGGAAGCTTGATCTCACCACACGCGAGGCGCTTTTGCGTGGGGGAGACGAGGGAAAGGTGGTTACCCTTGGAAAGGCGGCCGTAAGCCGGATGGTGCAAGCAATTCAGCCAGAGGCCGATCCACATATGCCGCCCAAGGAGCAACTATCACCTCGTGCCATTGAGGTTCTAGAGGAATGGGTGAATGCTGGAGTGCCATGGGATGCTACTGTTCTTAAAGACCGGCCTAGAACGAAGGCAGAGGAGTTATCAGATCTGCCGCCGACCTACACCCCTTCACTGACGTTAGCCTTGGCGACTGATGGCAATCGGCTCGCCGTTGGTCGTGCGAATCGTGTGCTGGTATATGATCTTAAAGGCGAAAATAAAGTTGTTGCCAAGCTCGAAGGCCATCGTGATTCAGTTCAGGCACTGGGGTGGAGTGCTGATGGTCAGTGGCTTGCCTCAAGTGATTATCGTTCCCTGCGGATTTGGAACGCGCAATTTAAGCTTACACGTGAAATTATAGGATTTGAAGGGCGTGTGACAGCACTGGTCTTTGCGCCTGATAATAAGTCCATTTTTGCCGCGGACAGTCAGCCGGCCTCGAGTGGGACGGTGCGGCAGTGGTCGATTACTGAGGGCAAGCAGCTTGCCCAGTGGAAGGCACACAGGGATTCTATTTATGGATTGGCAATTAGTAAGGATGGCAAACAATTGGCTACCGCTGGAGGTGATGAGTTGGCAAAGGTTTGGAGTATCAAGGATCGTAATGCAACGGCGACTTTGGAAGGGCATCAAGGAGCTGTATATGATGTGGTTTTTGATAGTAAAGGTAAGCAGCTGGCAACTGCCAGTGCGGACCACCAATTGCTTATCTGGGATTTAAAAACCAAACTGAAAACGACAGAGATACGTTCACACAAGGGAGGTGTGACTGCATTGAAATGGACGCCAGACGATAAGGCTTTGGCGAGTTCCTGCGAGGATGGAGTGGCTCGGGTCTTTACTGACTTCATATTGCACGATGGCGCATCTAGGTCTAACACGGGGAAAGAACGACGCCTTGATGGGGCTGAAGGACGTCTTCATGGTATTGGCATATCATCGGATGCGAAAACTGTTTTCGCATGTAATCACAAAGGTGAAGTATACGTGTGGCAGGAATCAAAACTGGTTTCTACACTCAAGCCAGATGATGTGAGACCTGATTTGAAGGCAAAGCTTAGTTTTATTAAGGATGTTTTGCCGGTTCTCAGTAAGGCAGGATGTAGTGCGGGATCCTGTCATGCTAAGGCTGAAGGTCAGAATGGGTTTAGTCTTTCTATCTTTGCTTATGATACTCGCAAAGATTGGCGAGAAATTGCCGAGGATGCTTTTGGTCGCCGAGTATTCCCGGCTTATCCTGAAGAGAGTTTGGTGTACAAAAAAGCGACCTTGGCACTTCCTCACGAAGGGGGGCAACGCATTAAACCGGGGTCAAAAGCTTCGCAGATTTTATTGCAATGGATTCGCGAGGGCATGCCTTATCAAAATAAAGGGGAGGCAGTGTTGGAGCGGGTAACCGCTGAGCCAGAGGTTGGGGTTTACCGACCGAGGCAGGTGCAAGCCCTTAGAGTAAGAGCTCATTTTTCAGACGGTAAAAGCAGGGATGTAACGAACCTGTCTGATTTTATATCGAATGACGGAGAGATCGCCGCAGTCTCCAAAGAAGGAAAGATAAAAGTTGGTGAGGCAAGCGGGGAGGGGACGATTGTGGCGCGTTACATGGGTCAGGTTGCTATTGTGCGGGTGACTGTGCCTGCAGAAAAAGAGATCGCCGTGACAAAATATGCGGCGTTGCCTTCTCATAATTTTATTGATGAACTTGCGTACATTCAGTTTCAGAGGCTCGGATTTCTGCCGAGTGATCTCTGTGCTGATAATGAGTTTCTGCGACGTGCCTCTTTGGATACGATTGGCCGTCTTCCTGTTATTGAGGAGTCCCGGGCTTATCTGGACGATAAGTCATCTAACAAGCGCGTGAAGCTGATCGATCGCTTGTTAGCCGATCCAGCTTATGCCGATCATTGGGCCAATAAATGGGCAGATCTCTTTCGGCCCAATCCGGATCGAGCCGGGCTCAAGAGTGTGTACGTTCTAGACCAGTGGCTGCGGGAGGCGTTTCGAAAAAACCAACCAATGGATGAGTTTGCGCGGGACATGATTACTGCCAAGGGCAGTACACACCGGTTTGGACCTGCAGTGGTCTACCGCGATAAACGCACCCCTGTAGAGATGGCAAAGATTTTCAGCCAGATTTTTCTTGGCACACGTCTTGAGTGTGCGCGTTGCCATAATCATCCCAATGAAAAGTGGACCCAACACGATTTTTATTCACTTGCCGCCTACTTCGCTAAAGTAAAACGTAAAGGTTCAGGGGTCTCCCCTCCCATCTCCGGAGGAACCGAGTGGTTTTATCACGGTGGTAGTGGTTCTGTGGATCATCCGGTTACCGGAAAAACACTGCAACCCAAGCCGCCAGATGGACCGTTCGCAGATATTCCAGATGGAATAGATCCTCGGGGGAGACTTGTAGATTGGATGGTCGAACCCAATAATCCTTTCTTCGCACGTGCTATGGTGAACCGTGTGTGGGGTGCCTTTTTTGGTAGAGGGCTTGTTGAGCCGGTTGATGATATGCGCGCTTCGAATCCTCCGGTGAATGCCGCCTTGCTGGATGCTATGACAAAACATTTTGTCGAACTCAAGTATGATCAAAAAGCGCTGATAAAAACTATCCTGCAAAGCCGGTTGTATCAACTGAGTTCGAAGCCCAACGAAACCAATGCAGCCGATACGCGTAATTTTTCTCGCAGTTATCGCCGCCGTCTCAGTGCCGAAGTGCTAATGGATGCGGTAAGTGACGTGACCGGAGTGCCCACCAGTTTCTCTGCCACCTGGAATGGTGCACGTGCCATGGAAACGTGGAACTTTAAGATTGGCTCCGAGTTCATGGACGCCTTTGGTAGGCCCAACTCCAGCAGTGATCCTCCTTGTGAACGGAATACCAAGGGAACGGTTGTGCAGGCTCTTCATATGATGCATGCCAAGAAGCTGCATGAGAAAATTACTCACGGGGAAGGCAGGGCAAAGAAACTTGCTGATAGCAAAAAGACGCCTGCTCAGATAGGGGGTGAAATATTCTTAGCTGCCCTAAATCGCGTACCCACGATGCAGGAACAGGCGGTAATTTCAGCCTACTTCGAGAAAAACAAAGATAATCGTGAAGCAGCCACACAGGATCTAGTTTGGGCTGTGCTTAATTCGGCAGAGTTCCTGTTTAATCACTAATTGTCTTTCAGGGGTTGCTCCGCGCAGCTGGCTCCGTACAATCACCACATTCTATGAAACGCATCATGCTTTTCCTTGCGGTATTGTTGTCTCTTCCGGTTCTTGCCGGTAAATGGGATGAAATGAATTATGGACCTTTCCTGACGACTTCACTTGAGGTGCGCGGCGCAGGGATTGTCAACAAGGCTATTGCCATCCGCTTGGATTCCGGAGAAGGAGGGGTTTCCAAGGGGAATGTTTTCATGGTTTATGATACCGACCTGATGAATTGTGCAGCCGGTTGGAGCGGAGGGTTTATCGACTGGCGCGGCATAGCCTTTGATGGTCGGCACGGCGCTCACGCCTCTATCAAGGGTGAGCAGGTCTTTGTCAATCCGGTTGGAGCCGGCTGGCGTGATCCCGAAGGGAAATGGGAGGATCAGGTACGCGTTCGGGGGCTGGACAAGAAACCTTATGGCCCGCTTCCACGTGATTGGGCACATTACAAAGGCCTTTATGTGAGCGGCGATAAAGTGGTGCTATCCTATACGGTAGGCACCCGTGGGGTTTTTGAAATGCCTTCTTTACACGGCAACAACGTTTTTATTCGTAATTTGAACGTCTCACCGGGGCCAAAGGAAATTGTGATGCAGGTGGTTCGTGGAGCGGGTGGGGCGATGCATCTGAAGGGAAATAAAAACGTTGTATTGCTTAAAGCTTCTGCCGGCGGAACTGCAGCGGTAAGTCCAACGGGTCAGATGGATTTTGGTTCCAACAACACGACCATCAGTGCTTGGATTAAAACCAAGGACGGAGGCACCATTATTTCCAAAGCGGCCCAATCGGGTCAATGGGTGAAGAACGGTAAAACCTTCTTTGTGCGTGGTGGCAAGCTGGGATATGATGTGGGCTGGGTGGGGCAGGTATCTGGTGGTCCAAAGGTAAATGATGGCAAGTGGCATCACGTGTCAGCCACACGTAATCAATCAGGGAGAGTAACACTCTATGTGAATGGTAAAAAGACAGCCAGTAAAGCCCTCCCCAGCACCGATGATGCCAGCCATATCGTGCGTCTCGGTTATACGGCTACTGATTTCATGCCGCCATTCAAAGGTGAGATTGATGAGGTGCAGATCTTCAAACGAGTGCTTTCGGTCAAGGAACTGACCGCTTTGGCTGAAGGCAAGGGGTCAGATGATGCGGTAGCCCACTGGAGTTTTGATGAAACAAAGGGCACACAAATTGCCAACACAAAAGGGGACAACTATACCGGCACCAATCACGGGGCTAGGACAGTGAAGGGTAAAACGGGGGAGGCATTGCTGTTTAGTGGTAATGCTCAGGTGCTTATTGCGGGTAAAGCGAAAGGTGCGAAGAGATCTGCGACAATAAATCCTAACGCAAATGAACCAGTGATTGCGGCGGCAGTATTGGGAGATACCGGTCTTTGGGATTTGGAAGATGAAGAAAATCTGCGTTTACGGATTCCTGCAGCCAGAAAGTCCGGTAAACTGCGTGTGTTGATTTGGAAAGGGAAACGCGCCCAGCTCTCGGAATTCACCAAGGTAGTGGCAGCGGTTCAGGGTGAAGGGCAAGCCCCCAATTTATTGGAGATGACTCAAGGTGGGAAGGCCAAGTGGACTGAGACCGTTGAGACGCAAATTCAGTCCGGTTTAGCGACAG
>CAZHJW010000018.1:0-24431 GCA_964533265.1 uncultured Pedosphaera sp. | reverse complement strand
CCACCACATTACGCAGGCTGGTTTTACACAGCTTTTCAATGGCGTCAGGCAGGTTGGCGATCTCATAAACCGCTGCTTTTACATCCGTGATCTGGAAATAAAGCATGGCATCAATTTCGATGGTTACATTATCCCTAGTAATCACGTTTTGCTTGGCGAAATCAAATACCTGTTCCCGAAGATCAATTGTCGTTTGCGGCGAAGTCATGACATATTCCACACCGCTGATATCCACCTTTTTATAGCGCCACTGCATGGCTCGGGGGCTGTCCATGACCGGGACAATAATGTTTAGACCGCTTTCAAGGATTCGGCTAAATTTACCGAACTTTTCAATAACCATGCACTGGGCCTGTTTGACGACTTTGACGCACATTAGAATGCCGGAAATGACAAACAACGCCACAATGGCAAGCAACACAGTGCCGATTTTTACGGCGAGAATGGGTGTAGGTAGATATTCCATAATTTGTTTTGAGTTTAAGGGTTTTCACTGACACTGACCACAGCCTTGGAGCCTTCAATGCGCACGACTGTGGCAAGAGCTTCTTCTTCAATTATAATATCTTTATCTGAAATGGCTCGCCAGCTTTCGCCGCCAATTTTGATGCGACCTGTGCCGGCTTGGGAATCGATTGTCTCGGTAATCCTTCCTTGTTTGCCGACATAGGTTTCGATTCCGCTTACCTGATCATCTGATTTATCATGCATCATTTTCATGACAACCGGTCGTATCGCAAGCAACATGACAACCGTGGTTATACTAAAGGAAGCGAACTGAACTGCTGCACTTGCTTCTTGTTCAGCTAGAACGGCGGCCACGATGCAGCCAAATCCGATGGGGCCAGCAAAAAAACTGGCAGAAAAGATTTCTGCGACTACGAAGAGTGCGCCTACAATGATCCAGATGACCCAAGGTTCCATATAGAGTGTTTGTTAGTTAGGTGTTCAGTTTAAGAAAGTCAATCAGGGTTTTTGCGATTCAACTTAAGTGTCTCAGTCTTGTTCTTTCGCAATTTTAGATTCAAAATTTCTACAACTACTGCGAAGGCCATAGCAAAGTAGATGTAGCCTTTGGGGATATGGAAATGCATGCCTTCACCGAGGAGGGCGGTTCCCACTAAAATCAGGAAACTCAAGGCGAGCATCTTGATGGTGGGGTTGTTTTCAACGAATTCCCCAATGGCCTGAGCACAGAACATCATCACAGCGACTGCGATTACAATTGCCGTAATCATAACACCAACTTCATCAGCCATGCCCACGGCTGTAATGACTGAGTCTAATGAGAAAACGATATCAAGTATGGCTATTTGAACGAGTATAGCTCCCATAGTCGCCTGGGGTGTTCCTTGGGTTTCTTCGGTTTCTCCGGCGAGTGAGTGGTGGATTTCTTGTGTGGATTTCCAGATTAAGAATAAACCGCCTCCTAACAGGATTAGATCCCTGCCCGAAACCTCGTGGCCCATGATTGCAAAAAGTGTTTCATTTAGGCCCATTACCCAACTGAGCGAAAGAAGCAGAAGAATTCGCATGATCATGGCGAGCCCGAGGCCGATAAGGCGGGCTTTTTTTTGCTGATGATCGGGCAGGCGATCAACAAGGATGCTGATGAAGATAATGTTGTCGATGCCCAGAACGATCTCCAGCGCAGTGAGTGTGAGTAGGGCGATCCAAGCTTCAGGTGTACTAATCCATTCCATGACAGCAGTCCTCGGCGCTGGGATTCATAATGTCATTGAAGGCGGCCCGAGGGCCAATGTTAGGTTACTGACAATCGGCCATTGCAGCCAAGAGCGGTTTTCACCATTATCCCCGCGCCATGCCACAGATGCGTCGACAATATCCCTTTCACCTGATTGAGCCCAAATGGCAGACGCGCTGGGATGCACAAGAGACTTTTCGTGCCTTCAATCCTGGTCATCCGCCTGCAGAGGATCATCCCTTTGCCATCAGGCACGATCAAGTTGCGCCCGAATCGCTCGAGAAGTACTACATACTGGATATGTTTCCGTACCCTTCAGGGGCAGGTTTGCATGTGGGACATCCTGAGGGTTACACTGCCACCGATATTCTTGCTCGCTACCAACGTATGCGAGGCAAACACGTCCTGCATCCGATGGGTTGGGATGCCTTTGGTCTTCCAGCCGAACAATATGCGATCAAAACCGGCCAGCACCCACGCCAGACGACTGAGGAAAACGTTGCGAATTTTAAAAGGCAGATTAAAAGCCTTGGATTCAGCTATGACTGGAGTCGCGAGGTGAATACCACCGAGCCAAATTATTTCAAATGGAGCCAATGGATTTTTTTGAAGCTCTACAATTCGTGGTTCAATCCGGCGACCAACAAGGCTGAGCCAATCGATACCTTGGAATTCCCGACGGATGTTGAGACCGAGGAGGCTAAACGTGCGTATCGTGATGAGCATCGGTTGGCATTTATATCTCATGCACCCGTAAACTGGTGTGCTGAACTGGGCACGGTGTTGGCCAATGAAGAGGTAGTGGATGGCAAGAGTGAAGTGGGTGGTCATTCGGTTGTTCGCAAGCCAATGCGTCAATGGATGTTACGTATTACAGCCTTTGCTCAGCGGTTATTGGATGATCTGGATGTCATCGATTGGAGTGATTCACTCAAGGAAATGCAGCGAAATTGGATTGGCCGCAGTGAGGGGGCTGAAGTTGTCTTTCAGGTTCAGGGATCGGGTGAGGAGATTGCCGTATTCACGACCCGACCCGATACGCTTTTTGGCGCGACCTACATGGTGTTGTCGCCCGAGCACGAATTGGTAAATGATTTGGTAACGGGAGACCAATGTGAGGCAGTGAGTAAATACCGTGAGGCAGCTGCCCAGAAAAGTGATTTGGAGCGGACGGAGTTGGCGAAGGAAAAGACCGGGGAGTTCACCGGTGCTTATGCAATCAATCCGGTTAATGATGAGCCTGTCCCGATTTGGATCGCAGATTACGTGCTTTCCACCTATGGCACGGGGGCAATCATGGCCGTGCCTGCCCATGATGAACGTGATCTTGAGTTTGCTGAGAAATTTAAACTGCCTGTACGGGTGGTGGTTGAGGCCTCTGGAGGTGAAGGAACGTTATGTTTCACGGGTAATGGGACGAGTGTGGACAGCGGTTTTCTTACTGGGTTGGCCACCTCCGAGGCCAAGGCCAAGATCACTGATTGGCTCGATGCAAACGGCAAGGGCAAGCGTACTATTAATTTTAAACTGCGTGACTGGCTCTTCAGCCGTCAGCGCTATTGGGGGGAGCCATTCCCAATAGTTTGGCGCGAAGGTTTTCACGAGGCGGTTGATGAATCAGATTTGCCGTTGATGCCACCTGAGTTAACAGATTACAAGCCAACCGAAGATGGTGAACCTCCCTTAGCTCGCGCGGGAGATTGGGTCAATCTTCCCGATGGAACCACTAGGGAAACTAATACCATGCCTCAATGGGCAGGAAGCTGTTGGTATTACCTTCGTTATCTCGATGCCGAGAATGAAGATTGTTTTGTGAGTGAAAGTGCCGAGAAATACTGGATGAACGTGGATTTATACGTGGGAGGTACGGAACACGCGGTATTACATCTGCTTTACGCACGTTTCTGGCATAAGGCCCTGTTTGATCTTGGGCATGTTTCCACTTCGGAACCATTCCAGCGGTTGGTGAATCAAGGCATCATCCTTGGGGAAGATGGTCAGAAAATGAGCAAGAGCCGTGGGAATGTGGTGAACCCCGATACGGTCATTGATGAATACGGCGCCGACGCGTTTCGCCTGTATGAAATGTTTATGGGTCCTTTGGAGATGATGAAGCCTTGGAGTACGAAGGGAGTGGAAGGTGTATACCGTTTCTTGGGTCGTGTATGGCGGCTTTTTATAGATGAAGGAAGTTGCAAGGATTATGAGCAGGCTGTGGCCGCTGCGCCGGATCAGGCTGAGGCGCTACTCGTTGATTTAAAGTTGCACAAAGCAATTACCGATGATGCTCCAAATAATGAACAGCTTAAGGCGCTGCACGCCTGTATTAAGAAAGTGACCGATGATCTGGATGGAATGCGTTTTAATACGTCTATCTCTGCTTTGATGGTATTTGTTAATGATGCCTTGAAATGGGAATCGCGACCTCGCGCGGTGTTAAGTCCATTTCTGAGTTTATTGAATCCCTTCGCGCCTCATTTGGCTGAGGATTTGGCATCCCGTTTGAGCGATGTAAAAGGTGGCACCTTGGCTTATCAGTCGTGGCCGGTCCACGATGAGTCATATCTTGTGGAAGATACCATTGAATTTCCTGTGCAGATAAATGGAAAATTGCGGGGTCATATCACCATTTCGCGTGATACTCAGCGTGAAGAAATTGAGAGTTTGGCCCTCGAATGCGATAAGATTCAGCAATTTATTGTCGAAAAAAAGGTAAAGAAAGTCATCGTGGTGCCGAATAGATTAGTGAATATTGCAGTTGAATGAGCGGTCTGGTAATTATGTCCCATGCAGTTTTTCACTCCACAGGAGCAAAAAGTGATCATTGTGTTTTTTATGCTGTTGGCAACCGGTTTGGCAGTGAAAACGTGGCGACTGGCCAATCCATCTTCCGAAGCAGCCGTGGTATTGGATAAATGATAGAAAAACAAACATACGACGAAGTGTTGAGTACTATTGTCTCGAGCGATCCGCGATATCGTCATGATGCGTATCATTTTGTTCGCGAGGGTTTGGACTACACTCAGCAGTCCATATCAAAAAATGAAGAAGGTACGGTGCGTCACATCTCTGGACAGGAGCTCTTGGGGGGGATGCGCGCACATGCTCTGGAGCAATATGGTCCGATGTCCATGATGGTGCTTAATGAGTGGGGAGTGCACCGCTGTGAAGACTTTGGAGAAATTGTTTTTAATATGGTCGAACACGATTTACTGGGCAAGACCTCAGAAGATTCCCGTGAGGATTTCAAGGGAGGGTATGATTTTGCTGAAGCTTTCCGAAAACCATTCCTGCCTCCCCATGCCACGGATGAATCCTCTGCTTCAGGGCAACGCAATGTTACTCCATTATCGGGGGCGGACTCCGATCGCTCCGGGAAGCCCTCTGAATCTGAAGCGTCGGATAAGCAATAATCTGGCCGAGCCTCTGTTGTCTCGCTAACCTCCAGTGGTCCATGCCTGATGGTTTATCTAATTCTGTTGCCCGACTGAACGCCGCTGGAGATACGCGTTTGATTGTTCTCGATAATGGACTCACGGTCATTGTTCGTGAAGATCACAGTGCGCCGGTTGTCTCCGCTCAGGCTTGGGCCCGGACCGGCAGTATCCATGAGGGAGAATGGCTGGGGGCCGGGCTCTCGCATATTCTGGAACACATGTTGTTCAAAGGAACCGAGTCACGAGGGCTGGGGCGAATCGATCAGGAAGTTCAAGAGGCCGGTGGATATATGAACGCCTATACCTCTTTTGATCGCACCGTATATTATATTGATGTTCCCAATACTGGGGCCCAAGTTGCTATCGATATTTTATGCGATATCATGCAGCACGCCACGCTGCCGGAGGTGGAGCTCGAAAAGGAGCTGGACGTGATCCGGAGGGAAATCGATATGGGGCATGATGATCCGGGGCGCCGCGCTAGCAGGAGGCTTTTCGAAACTGCTTATACCGTGAGCCCTTATCGCTACACGGTCATTGGTTACCCCGATATTTTTGATGAATTAAGGAGAAAGGACATCGTTGGTTATTACAGGAGTCGTTATATTCCAGCTAATATTTTTTACACGATTGTGGGTGACGTGGATTCACAAGCTGTGGTGGAACAAATAGCTGAGGCGTTTTCGGCTAATAAAAACAAGCCGGCACCGCCTGTATTGGTCCCTTCTGAGCCTCGACAGACTTCCAGTCGTGAAGTGGTTGAAGAGGCGTCAACTCAATTGGGACATTTGCATTACTCTTGGCATGTGCCCGATGTGCGTCATCCAGATTTGCCGGCGTTGGATGTTCTAGCGACGTTGATGGGAAGTGGCCGGAGCAGTCGGTTGTACCAGAATGTACGGGAACGCAAGGGGGTTGTGAATTCGGCCGATGCATGGACTTATACACCCGCTGAAAACGGACTCTTCGGTATTAGTGCAGTGGTTGATCCGGATAAATTTGATGATGCACGCATTGCCTTGCTCGAGGAAGTGGATGAGTTACAGTCGGGGTTCGTAGCTCCTGAAGAACTCAACAAAGTGGTTAAGCAGTTTGTTTCTTCAACTTTGGCCACACGCAAAACGATGGAGGGGCAGGCACAAAATCTCGGTGACTGTTGGATTTCAGTGAGCGATCTGGATTTTACCGATCGCTATCTCGAAGCAGTGAAAGAGATTGATTCCGATGACGTAAGGCGCGTGGCTAACGATTACCTCCAGCCAGACAACCGTACTCTGTATGCTCTCATTCCCCGAGGAATAGTTCCTTCTATGGGAGAGGTGCGGACCAGCCATGTCAGCACCCCAATACAGAAAGTTGATTTTTCCAACGGGTTAAAGTTATTACTCAAGGAGGATCATCGGCTTCCCTTCGTGCAGATGCGCGCGATTTTTCAAGGCGGAGTGTTGGCTGAGAAAATGGGTAATAATGGGATTACTCAGTTGATGGCTAAATTACTAGTCAAGGGAACTGCAAGTCGCACAGGGCAACAAATTGCGGAGGAGATTGAGGGGGTTGGGGGTGGTATTGATGCATACGGAGGGAATAATTCATTTGGTGTTTCAGCTGAAGTGATGAGCGAAGATGTCGCCTTGGGATTGAAATTGATGGCGGATGTGATTTTAAATCCTTCTTTTCCTGTTGAAGCACTGGAGAGGCAAAGGTCGGTCCAATTGTCTTCCATAAAGGCGCAAAACGACAAGTTGTTGCAAAAGACATTTCGTTTGATGAGAGAGAATTTATTCGGAGCGCACGGTTACGGATTGGACCCTCTGGGCACCGAGGAATCGGTGAGCGAAATTAGTGTTGAGGATTTGGGCAGGTATTATGGCGAGTTGGCTGTACCAAATAATGCGGTAATTGCTGTTTTTGGGGATATTAAGGGATCTGAGATTCGTGCAGAATTAGAGCGGACCTTCGGGCTTTGGAAAAGTGGCAGGAATAGCTCGGCGCCGAATTTAATGCCTGGTACTGATGGTAAGAGGCGGGTTGCTGTTCAGGCTGACAAGGAACAGGCGGTAGCGGTATTGGGATATCGTAGCTGTACATTTTTTGATGAAGATCGGTATGCCTTAGAGCTTCTAAGTGAGGCCTGCAGTGATCTAGGTAGTCGCCTTTTTATGCGAATACGGGAGGAGTTGGGTTTAGCCTACTACGTAGGAGCTCAGAGTCAGCCGGGACTGACTCCTGGATGTTTCGCTTTTTATGCAGGCACTTCGCCAGGGCAATTAGAGCAGGTTGAAGAGGAGTTGCTGGCAGAGGCTTCTAAGCTGAGCGAAGAGGGTTTGAGCGAAGAGGAGCTTGAGCGAGCTAAAGCCAAAATGATTGGGCAACGCAAAATAAGTCGGCAGGATTTAGGAGGATTGGCCATGATGGCTGGGTTAGACGAGTTATATGGACTTGGTTATGCTTCGAGCGATGATGATGAGGTCAAAATTAAGGCGCTGAGCACATCACAGGTGAGAGCTGTTACCCAAAAATATTTGAGGCCGGAAAACTACATTATGGCTGTGATCCATCCTTAGGGTGAGTGTTGACCTGTGAGCAGGGCGTGTGCATCATCTGCCCCATGCAGACCAATCTTTTTCCTGCCCTGAAATATTCAGCGGTCGTAGCCGCCTTGCTTTTTATGAATGCCTGTCTCCCTGATCAAAATGACGACCCTGGTTCGTCGGATCCCGATCCGAAAACCAGTGAGTCTGGAGCCGGAAATGCAGCCACGGCTGATTTCGGTAAAACTAAGGCCGGTGAGCCTACCGAGATTTACACGCTTAAAAACAAGAACGGCTTGATTGCCAAAGTCGCTACTTATGGTGCGACGCTGGTTGAGCTGCACATTCCGGACAAAGACGGGAGCTTTGTTGATGTTTTAAATGGCTTTGACGATGTTTCTGGATATGAAGGTGATGATAACCAGTACTTTGGTTGCACCACCGGCCGAGTCTGCAATCGGATTGCTAAGGCAAAATTCTCTCTAGATGGGGCGGAATATACTCTCGCTACGAATAATGATCCTAACCACCTACATGGTGGTGGTGATAAAGCCTTGAGTAAACAGGTTTGGAAGGTCGCACCTCGAGAGAAAGATGCGCAGGCAGTAACTTTTTCCCTTACAAGTCCAGATGGAGAAGAAGGGTACCCCGGCAATCTAAGTATAAAGGTAACTTATACGCTTAGCGATGACAACGTACTGCGTATTGATTATGAGGCGACTACCGACAAGGCTACTCCGGTTAATCTCACCAACCATGCCTACTTCAATCTCGGCGGTGCCGGCAGTGGTACTGTGTTGGATCATGAGCTTACTTTGAATGCGGACAATTACACGCCCACCGATGACACACTCATTCCAACTGGCAAAATTGAGCCAGTCGAAGGTACACCGCTTGATTTTCGCAAGGCGCATACGATTGGCGATCGCGTTCCCGACAAAGGAGCGACCAAGACTGATGATTGTAAAACAGCACCCAAAGGTTATGATCATAATTTCGTGCTTAATGGGAAAGCTGGCGAACAACGTCTGGCCGCTCGTTTAAAGGATCCAAAGAGTGGTCGGGTCATGGAAATTTACACAGATCAGCCTGGTATTCAGTTCTACAGTGGTAATTTTCTTAAAGGCCAGAAAGGCAAGGGTGGTAAGACCTATCCCTTCCGCGGGGCCATCTGCTTAGAGACTCAGCACTTCCCTGATTCTGTTAATCATGACAATTTCCCGAATACTATCCTCAAGCCAGGAGAGATTTATAAGACTAGCACGGTACACAAGTTCAGTGCTGAATAAATTGCTTACGAGAATAGTTTGCCTTGAATCTGCTTGCCGCCCTCGTTGGGCAACGGCACTATTGGCCTGTCAGGGCCCATGGAATGCGGGCTTGCAAACCCCGCCAGGGCCGGAAGGCAGCAACGGTAGCTTGATCTGCATCTGCCGTGGTCACCCTGGCCTAATTTAATTTCCCATCTGAAAACAGAGTGTCTTATCAGGTAATAGCCCGCAAATATCGTCCGCAACGTTTCTCGGATGTGGTTGGCCAGGAGCATGTCACCCAAACACTTTCTAACGCTATTAATTCAGGCCGCATAGCCCATGCCTATCTTTTCAGTGGACCTCGAGGAACAGGTAAAACGACAATAGCACGGATTTTTTCGAAAGCATTGAATGCAACGGAGGGTCCATCGGTTGATTTTCCTGACGATGACGAACGCTGTGCTGAGATCGCTGAGGGTAGGGCCCTTGATGTTCTGGAGATTGATGGTGCGAGCAATAACGGGGTGGAGCAGGTTCGTGAGTTACGGGATTCTGCCCCTTATGCGCCGGCGACCTGTCGCTTCAAGATATACATCATCGATGAAGTGCATATGCTTACGACCGCGGCCTTCAATGCTCTGCTTAAAACGTTGGAAGAACCGCCGGCACACGTAAAGTTTCTCTTCGCAACGACTGAGCCAGAAAAAGTCCTGCCCACTATCTTGTCGCGGTGCCAACGATTTGACCTCCGTCGTATTCCTGCAGCACAAATTGTGTCGCACCTCGAATATATCGCCAAAGAAGAAGGGATAACCATTGATGAGCCGGCATTACAGGCGATCGCTCGGGGGGCGGATGGAGGTATGCGTGATGCGGAAAGCACACTCGACCAACTCATCAGCTTCTGCGGAGAGACAATCAAGGAAGCCGATGTACTCTCCATGTATGGTCTCAGTTCTCAGGCGCAGGTGCTTTCGTTGACCAATGCCATCTTACAGGGGGAGTCAGCGGAGGCTTTGCGCGAACTGAATGAGCTTACGACCGGAGGCAAGGAGTTGGCACGGTTAGTCGGTGATTTGCTCAATCACTTTCGTAATCTATTAGTATATCTCGTTTCCAAGGGTGATGTTGGTATTTTGCAAATATCCGAGGCTGAAAAAACTGCGCTCGAAGAGCAGGCAAATTTGACCGATCACGGCGCAGTTTCTCGGGTTCTTGAAGTGTTAACCGAATGCGAGCTTCAGTTGCGCGGAGCTTCATCCAAAAAGATTCTAGTCGAGGTAAGTCTAATGAAGGCAATTGATGCGTCGCGGTCCATGAGCCTGAATGATGTGCTTGATAAACTAAAGGAGATCCACAATGAGGGTGGAGGTATCGCCTCTGAAGAGGCTGTTTCTATGACGAGAAAATCTTCCGACAAACAAAAAACTTCGGAGGTGAAGCTGGACAGAGTTGCGGATAAGTTTTTAGAAGAGGGCGAATCCTCTGAAACCAAATCAGAACCGCCTGTGGCATCTGATTTAAAATTACTCTGGCCAGATATAATGGATTCGTTGGGCGTTTTTTCCCGTGCGTATTTCCAAGAGGCTTATTTGCAGTCAATTGAGGGAGGCGTGGCTAAGATAGGTTTTCCTGAAGGGTTTGCTCCACAGATGGAATTGGCTGATACGAAAGAGACAAACAAAGTTTTAATTACGGCTTTAGGTAAACGCGGGCAATCAGTCCGGGCAGTTAATTATGTAATAGCTGATCGTCCTGCAGGTTGGTCTCCGTTGGAAATGAGTGAGGCTAATATTGATGGAGAAGGAGGGGAAGATAAAGTGTCATCTAAACCGCCAGAAGGACCGATCGATATGGAGGAATTCAAAAAAGACCCCCTCATTAAAAAAGCATTGGAGGTTTTTAAGGGGCAAATCGTGGATGTACGTACATAAGGAATTTTAAGTTATGGCGAGTATTAATAAATTAATGAAACAGGCCATGCGAGCCCAACAACAAGCACAGGAAGTAGAAGCGGCGCTTGCTGAGCGGACTGTGGAGGCAAGTAGTGGAGGTGGAGCGGTCAAGGTGGTGGCTACTTGTAAGGGAGTTATCAAGATGATCAAAATCGATCCTGAGGCAGTGGATCCCGAGGAGGTCGAGTCGCTGGAGGATATGGTGTTACTTGCGGTTAATAACGCTGTTGAAGAAGGTCAGAAGATTCAGGCAGAGGAAATGGGTAAAGTGACTTCCGGCTTTGGGTTGCCGGGAATGGGGTGATTTATGGCATCTTTGCCGGAGCCTATTGTGAGATTGATTTCCTCGCTTGGGCAGTTGCCCGGAATAGGTCCCCGGTCCGCTGAGCGATTAGCGCTCTTTTTGGTGCAAAGCGAGTCGGGTCAGGTGAAGCAGTTGGCTGAATCACTTTTGAGCGCAAGAGAGCGGATTGGTTTTTGTAGAATATGCGGCTCACTGACCGAATCACAACCTTGTGTCCTATGCAGTGACAGTCAACGTGATTCACAGACCCTATGTGTCGTAGAAACGGCAGTGGATGTGATCAATGTTGATAAATCAGGAGCTTTTAAGGGGTTGTTTCATGTGTTGGGTGGAAAAATTTCCCCATTAAATGGAGTGGACCCCGAAGATCTTCGCATCGCCGAACTCGAGTCACGCTTGGAAGGGGTGCAGGAGGTTATCCTTGCTTTGGGTACCGATGTGGAAGGCGAAGCCACCAGTAACTATCTTGCGCAGCGCTTAAAGGATAAAAGGGTTACAATAAGTCGAATCGCTCATGGTTTGCCGGCGGGGAGTGGATTGGAGTATGCGGATGATCTCACCCTTGTTCATGCTATGGAAGGGCGGCGCGAAATGCCATGATTGGGGCAGTAGTCTTTGATATTGGAAAGGTGCTTCTGGATTTTGACTACCTGATCCTCGTTAGGAAAATGGCTCCGCATACGCAGTGGAGCGAGGCTAAACTTAATGATTATTTGAATCAGTCGCCTCTACTTGCAAGATACGAATCTGGCGAATTAAGTTCGTCGGAGTTTTTTGGAATGATCCAGAGAGAAACAGATTTCACGGGAGGTGAGGCTGAGTTCGCCGCCTTATTCGAAGATATTTTTACTCCGATTTCCGGGATGATTGATATTCACAGACAAATATCCCAGTCGGGAACCCCAACTTTCACATTCTCCAACACCAACGAAATGGCGGTGCGTTATATTTCCCGCACATATGATTTTTGGCAGATGTTTAATGGGCACGTTCTTTCATACGAGGTGGGAGCACTTAAACCAGAGGCAAAAATCTACGGGGCCTTGGAAGACTTTTCTGATTTAAATGGCGAAGATATTATATACCTCGATGACCGATCCGAAAACTGTGCGGCTGGCAGTGAACGCGGTTGGCAGGTTTGTTGCCATCAGGATGTAGAGTCAACTCGGAGATTCTTGAGCAGAGTCGGAGATCTGAGGCTTACTTGAGATCTATATTTAGCTGCTTGAAATTGCCCTCTTCGCAGCATTTGACATATCCTTCAGCCGCCCGCTTTAGTTGCTCCCATTCCTGACGAATGTGACCTGCTTCTTTGGCGCTAATCTTGGAATCTGCAGCGGCTTCGGCGACAGTGGAAAGGAGGTCAGCGAATTTTTTTACAACCAGACTGGTGGCAGGCGCAAGTCGGTGGCGAGAATCTTCATTATTTGCTGGGTCTGAATTCTCCACAAAAAAACCGCCTGTTTGTTCACACAACCAGCGTATAAGTTTGGGATCTTCAGTTGCTTCAATTAATGCTATTGCGCGATCGAGCGGGTTTGATATGCCGCTGGCAGATCCTGTATCGGGTGATTCAGCCCACTTGTACACTGTTGAAGGTGAGAGCTTCATCTCCTCGGCAACGTGCTGAACCGATCTTTCCTTAAACACGTCTTTCAGTAGGCGATGTGATCTCATTGGGGTTACTTTAGCTCAACGAGATACGGTATGGGTACTGTAAAAAAGTGTAAATTTTATAATTGGATTATTGCGTCAACAAAAAAGAGCCGACCGAAGGCCGGCTCTTTTGAATGGAGTTGTGTGATAGTTTTACATGTGGTCGTGACCGTGGTCCGGAGCCGGCTTTTCCTCTTCGGGCACATCGGTAATCAAACACTCAGTAGTGAGCAATAGTGCCGCAATCGATGATGCATTCTGTAGGGCAGAGCGGGTCACCTTGGCCGGGTCTACTACACCGGCCTTAATGAGGTCAGTGTATTTATCTGTTGCTACGTTGTAACCGATCGTTCCTTTTTTACTGAGAACCTCTTGTACGACGACAGCGCCTTCTACCCCAGCATTACTTGCCAAGGCACGAAGTGGTGCTTCTACTGCGTTGCGTACGATATCTACACCGATTTGCTCATCACCATCCAGCTTCAGTTTTTGAATTGCGGGGATGGTGCGGAGTAGGGCGACGCCGCCGCCGGCGACAATGCCCTCTTCTACTGCGGCACGGGTTGCGTGTAAGGCATCTTCGACACGAGCCTTCTTCTCTTTCATCTCTGATTCAGTGGCGGCACCAACATTGATGACAGCCACACCGCCGGCGAGTTTGGCGAGACGCTCTTGAAGCTTCTCACGATCATAATCGCTGGTCGTTTCCTCAATTTGGCGTCGGATTTGGTCGATACGTCCCTTGATTTCTTTGGCTTTGCCGCCGCCGTCAATCAGGATGGTATTTTCCTTTTCTACGGTGATTGATTTCACCGTGCCAAGATCGGAGATTTCGATTCCGTCAAGTTTCAGGCCGAGATCCTCCGTGATGAATTTACCACCAGTAAGGATGGCAATATCCTCCATCATGGCCTTGCGACGATCGCCGAAGCCTGGGGCTTTCACAGCACAGATTTTTAGGGTGCCGCGGATACGGTTTACCACGAGAGTGGCAAGTGCTTCACCTTCTATATCTTCAGCCACGAGCAGCAATGGCTTGTTGCCGGCTGCAACGACCTTTTCAAGGATGGGCTGGATGTCCTTCAGACTGGTGATTTTTTTCTCGTAGAGAAGCACGTAGGCATCTTCGAGTTTACACTCCTGAGTATCCGCATCGGTCATGAAGTACGGGGAGAGATATCCTTTATCGAACTGCATGCCTTCGACCACTTCGAGTGTGGTGTCTATAGAACGGGCTTCTTCGACAGTGATGGTTCCATCCTTGCCGACTTGATCCATGGCATCTGCAATGATCTCACCGATGCTTGATTCCCAGTTAGCCGAAACGGTGGCTACCTGTTGGATTTCACCTTTGCTGGTAACCTTCTGAGAGATCTTGGCCAGTTGCGCAATAGCTGCATCTACAGCCTTTTGCACGCCGCGTTGGATGTGAATCGGGCTAGCGCCGGCGGTTACGCTGCGCAAGCCTTCACGGTAGATGGCTTCGGCGAGCACGGTTGCAGTCGTGGTGCCGTCACCGGCCACGTCGCTGGTTTTGCTGGCGGTTTCACGCACCATTTGTGCGCCCATGTTTTCGAACGGGCACTCTAGCTCGATCTCCTTGGCCACAGTCACACCATCTTTGGTGGCTGTTGGGGAGCCGAATTTTTTGTCGATGAGTACGTTACGGCCTTTCGGTCCGAGTGTTACCGTGACGGCCCTCGACAGTTTTTCAACACCACGGAGGATGTTCTGGCGGGCCTTTTCGTCGAATACTAGTTGTTTGGCTGACATAATATTATTACCTTAAATTATTGGGTTTAGCCGACTACCGCGAGAATGTCGTCCTGATTTAGGATTTTATATTCCACGTCATCGATCTTGATTTCGGTGCCGCCGTATTTGTTGGTCAGAACGATGTCACCGACCTTGACCTCAAAGGCAACTTTTTTGCCATTGTCATCAATCTTGCCGGTGCCCAGTGCAATGACTTTGCTTTCCTGCGGTTTCTCTTTCGCGGAATCAGGAATGATGATTCCGCCCTTCTTTACTTCAGCTTCTTCTGCCGGTTCTACGAGAACGCGGTCTCCGAGAGGCTTGATTTTTAGTTTAGCCATATTGTTAGTTTGTTTTTTGTTAGGGGTTATGTGAATGAGAGTCCACGGCACTCGCCGAGGATTGAAAATTATTTTTTGTCTTCTTCAACAACTTCTGCATCAACAACAGGCCCATCGTCTTTGTTTTCGTCTGGTGTGGATTCTTGTTGAGTATCAGGGGAGGTTTTATTTTCTTCGTCTGCGGTTGCTTGATAAGCTTCTCCAGCGGCGGACTGCATTGCTTCGTTAACGGCGTCCTTGGCGCTGTTGATGACGTCTAGATCGTCCCCCTGAAGTTTCTCTTTGAGTTCTTCTATGGTCTTTTCAAGCTTACCCTTGGTATCTTCAGAGAGCTTATCTTCGTTTTCTTTGAGGAATTTCTCAGCCGCATAAGCTGTCGTATCGGCTTCGTTGCGGGCCTCGACTTGTTCCTGTCGTTGCTTGTCTGCTTCGGCGTTGTCCTCTGCTTCCTTTTTCATGCGCTCGATTTCATCTTCAGAGAGTCCACTGGAGTCTTTTATGGTAATCTTTTGCTCCTTGTCAGTTTTTTTGTCTTTAGCACTCACGTGAAGAATTCCATTGGCATCGATATCAAAGCTTACTTCAACCTGCGGCATGCCTCGTGGTGCAGGCTCAATGCCATCAAGTTTAAAGTTGCCGAGCTTCTTGTTATCGTTGGCCATTGGTCGTTCGCCTTGGAACACTTGCACGTCTACTGCAGGCTGGTTGTCGGCCGCAGTGGAAAAAATATTTGATTTCTTAGTGGGGATGGTCGTATTTCGCTCAATGAGCTTGGTGAATATACCGCCTTCGGTTTCGATACCCAACGAGAGTGGAGTGACATCCAAGAGCAACACACTGTCCAACCCCTCCTCCTTGTTCAATACACCGCCTTGAATTGCGGCTCCAATAGCGACTACCTCATCGGGATTGACACCTTGATTGGGTTGTTTGCCAAGTAATGCTTTGGCCGTGTCAACCACACGCGGCATCCGGGTCATTCCTCCAACCAGTACCAATTCATCAATATCTCCACTGTTGAGTCCGGCATCCTTTAAGCACTCCTTAACGGGTGCGGTAGTGCGCTCAAATAGGCTATCGGTGAGTTGCTCCAGCTTTGCGCGAGTCAATTCCAGCTTGATGTGCTTGGGGCCAGTCTGATCTGCTGTGATAAACGGTAGGCTAATCTCATATGTTTGGGAGCTGGAAAGGGCAATTTTGGATTTTTCAGCCTCTTCCTTGATGCGTTGCATCGCATCAGGTTGCCCTTGAAGGTCAATACTTGTGTCGGTTTTAAATTCTTCGATGACCCAGTCTATAATTGCGTTGTCCCAGTCATCACCACCCAGATGTGTGTCGCCATTGGTAGCTTTGACTTGAAAGAACTGATCACCAATCTCGAGAATAGAAATATCAAACGTGCCTCCTCCTAAATCATAGACGGCAATCTTCTCATCATCCTTCTTATCAAGCCCATACGCCAGCGAAGCAGCGGTTGGTTCGTTGATGATACGTAATACTTCAAGGCCGGCAATTGACCCTGCATCCTTGGTGGCTTGTCGTTGCGCGTCGTTGAAGTAAGCAGGAACAGTAATCACCGCTTGTGAGATTGTCTCGCCCAGGCGCATCTCTGCATCCGCCTTAAGTTTGGCGAGCACGATGGAGGCTATTTCCTGAGGACTGAAAGGCTTAGCTTGCCCGTCAACTTCGACTTCAATAGCCGCATCGGTGTTCTTGCCTTCAACCACTTTATAAGGAACACGTTTGGACTCTTCTGCGACCTCTTTGTACTTGCGGCCGATGAATCGTTTGGTCGAATATACGGTGTTGGAAGGATTGGTTGCTGCCTGACGTTTAGCGGAATCTCCTACCAGCCTTTCCCCATTTTTGGCAAACGCTACCACCGAGGGGGTCGTGCGTTTACCTTCCGAATTTTCCAACACCGTAGCCTCGCCACCTTCAATAACAGCCATGCAGGAGTTGGTGGTGCCCAAATCAATGCCTAAAATCTTACCCATAAAAGTCCTTTCAGCTGTGCCAATACACAGGATGTCTATTTCTTAAAGCAAAGCGAATGCCATGAATTAAATGTGAAAAACAAGTGGATAAACACGTTTTCTTTTCATAGGTGTGTGACATGATGCCAAAATGACACATCTCTGTGCGAAAGGTTAGTTTGATGTGGCACACTTTTGGAAACCTGCTCTTGCGACTCGTTGATCTGGCTTTTAAGTTGCCGAGGACATCGTCGATATGCGGTTGGTTTTAATATATTTAGTTCTTTGTGTTTCTAACTTTGGTCAGGGCACCATGAAGCCTGACCATATTATGAATGATCCTGATGCCAAGAAGATCCAGGTTATCGAGGATGTGGCTTTACAAGGGAAATTCGGGGCCCAAATGGCCTTGTATATGCAAACTTTGCGACCTACTGCAGCGATTAATGGACTGGGACAGCTACGGATTCGTCCAGCTGAAGGCAAACGCAAGTCCGTGGTGGTGCGATTTCGCACGTTTGCTCTTGGGGCGACTTTGGTCAATGAATATTTAATTGCCGGTGGCTCCTTAACCGTTAAACAACAGATTGGTCGGGATACATTGTATGAGTGGACAGGAACCGGCAAGAAAGTGGAGAGGCTCGATGAAGGGCAAGCTATACTACCTTTTGCGGGTTCAGATTTTTGGATGATTGATCTTGGTCTGGAAATGTTCCGTTGGCCGCATCAGAGGGTCATTGAAAGAAAATTGCGTCGTGGTGAGCTATGTAGCGTATTGGTCAGCCGCCCTGCTAAAGATATTGAGGGCGGTTATAGTAAGGTTGTCAGTTGGGTGGACGAGGACACAATGGGGATTGTTCGCGCTGAATTTTTCGATGGTGAGGGTAAACTTCTGAAGATTTTTGAACCCAAATCCTTTAAAAAGATTGAAGGGCAGTGGCATCTCAAGGAAATGGAGATGCGTAATGAGCAGGCGAACACGCGGACTTCCATTGTTTTTGATTTAAAGCGGGTATCCGGATCAGAAAATAAAGACTGATGTGGTTGTGTTTGTTATGGGTGGTGGGAGGTGTGGCAATCTTTGCGTTAAACATACACCTGCGAAGTAAACGTGAAAAGGCAGGTGCTTGGGAAGAGAATCCGGTTGGGCCTTTCATTATTAAAATCGCCATTAGTGTATTACTATTGATTGGGGCATGGATGTTGGGGGGTGGAGGCAAAATTGGTGCATTGTTAATGATAGCACCGTTGGTTTTGGTTGGGATGCTTTGGATAGGGCCGATGATGGATTATCTGGGGGGGAATGCAGTTATTTCGATTTTTGGAGGGGGTCAAGAGTTGGAGGCAAAACCGCTATACTCTATGGCTGAAGCCAAGTGGAGGCAGGGAAAAGCAAAGTTGGCCGTCGAATTGATTGATGAGGAATTAGCGAAGTTTCCCTGTGATTTCGAGGGGCAAATGCTGAAGGCCCAAATTCAAATGGAATCTCTACATGATTTTCCCGCTTCCGAAGGCACGTTGCTTTGTATTGCTGCACAGCCCCAACACGAGCCCGGACAGATTGCGAGGGCACTATATCAACTAGCTGATTGGCAGCTCAAGCAGGGAGATGCTGAATCGGTGAAGACAACTCTAATTGACCTAAGGGATCGATTCCCAGATTCAGGAATTGAAATGACGTGTGCCCAACGTTTGGCGCGAATGGATTTCTCTATTGATTCGAATGATCCGAGAGATGCGAGTGAGATCGTCTCCGAATGCCTCAAGCAATTGGAGGAACATCCACTCGATAATCATACGCGGGAACAATTGGCACGCGTATATTTTAGTCGTTATGAAAAGCCCGATTTAGCTTGGGAGGAAATGAACAAGCTTTTCGCGAACCCATTTCAAAAACCACGGGATCTATCAAGTTGGTTGAACTTAATGGCCGATTGGCACTTGAAGAAGAATAACGCGGAGGGGGCACGGCAATGTCTACGACAGATCATCATGCGCTATCCGGATTTGCCTTTTAGCGAGGAAGCTCAAGACCGCCTCACGAGAATCAAAGATCTGGCTTAATTTTATGGTTGTGGGTTTGCCGCAGCAATCAGGGCGAGAGTGGTTTGTTCGGCGATTGCTGACGCAGTCTGAAGATCAGGTTGACGCCCTCCTACTAACCAGGAAGAATTAGTTCGCACTTGGAATTGTACTGCTGAGATTGCTTCTGGTGCCTGCTTGTCTGGTGAAACTTTAATCCACACATAGTTTGTGTTAATCCGTGCCGTGATGATGTTTTTTGTTGCTTCCTCTCCAGTTATGGTGCCCATCGCACCAACCGCCGTGCGGACAGCGGCCATTACTTCCGGAACGGGTTTATCATAACGTCTTTCGACCGAATCGCTACGCCCGGGGATAAGGGTAAATTTGGACTTATCATCTGCAGTCGTATAACAGCCTGAATTAAGAACTGTAGCAACAGTCACCAGAAGAAATAATTTTATGGCCCTCATTGAATCTCAATCAACACAACGACATGAGTTTGAACAAGTTAGAATACTTCACAATTTAATTATGTCTTGTCAGTAACCGGCTTGACGTTTGCTCGAATCGGGGGAGGGTGGCACGGAAAGAGAATTATTAAAGATCCGGTAGTTAAGGTCGAGTTTCAGTAAAGGTTACATATCCATTGACGAAGTGAAAAAGGACCTGAGATTGTTCCACATCTTTAGTTAGATGCTTTACTCGCATATTCCAGTATACGTATATCTTATTTTCGAGAATCTCATCTGGTTTCCCAAATTCCTGAATAATGTTTGTGTAAAATTTATTGGCGTAAATGAGGTCAATTCGCTTGTCTATATCTTCGCGGGGTGTGGGGACTCCCGGGTTTCCAACTAACCAAAGTTTCACTCTTGCCGGCAAGAGGCCGGGTATGGGTATTTGATTGGTTTGAACATTGATGGCAGGGCTGTTCGTGATTTTGACAGCCTGATTGGTGCTTTGAATTGGTTCTGGGGTTTGTGTTGAAGGAGGAATTACTGAAAGCAATTGCCCCTCTCTATTCCAGATAGTTCGTTTAATAACTTTTCCCTTATCATAAACCTGTTCTTGTGCACGGACTCCGTTTCCTTTCCAGTAAAGCAGGAGGGTGCCTTTTCCGTTTCGATAATGTCCGGAGGGCTTGCCGTTAAAATCAAAACTGGTGGCTTGTTCAAGGTTTCCATTGGAATACTTTTCCTTGAGGGCGAAATTGCCGTTCCAATGCCAGAGCGTACGTTCACCGTGGCGGACGCCATCCTCAAATCGGGCTTTTTCCCAGATCGAACCGTCATTAAAATGGGCGTATGCTGTTCCATTGAAGGGCTGATCTTCACCTTCAAGATAAGTCCGGTTGTCAAAATGACGTTCAAGATCATCCATGAGGATTTTGTTATTGAATTTCTGGGTCCAGATGAAGAGTGAAATAAAGAGGGTTAAAGCCATAATAGACCAGACCCAGACTCGTCTCCAGTTGCGCCTAGGCGCTTGAATATTTTGTCTTGAGGCTATGAATTGTGCGTTGGGCACAGAAGGGCCTGCCGCAGATCCAGTGGTTTCTTCAGCCAGTCGCTGCCTGCGTAGCGCAAATGCACGTTCGGTGAGGCCATCAATTTGGTCTAGAGTTACCCACTCGCGACCGCCTTCAGGCCATGCGATGTCCCAAGCCTGCAGCTTGCCATCAGATAGCAACTGACTGGCTTGATCATATGTGTAAGGTCCCAGATGGTTGCCGTCGCGATTAACTAGAATATTCACTCGCACTCCTAATTTCTGAGCAAGAGGCTAGAGCAGATGACAATATGTTTCCAAGGAAATAGCGCAAGCAAAACGCGCTAAGCTATTTAGACAAGGCGACGATGTATCCTTGTAACCGCATCGCGTCATCCTTTTGTCCATTGTGAAGATGGATTTGCTGTAGATTGCTGCACATGCGAAGTAGGATGCGGCGCGGGCAGGTCGGCATGAGAAAGGCTTCGTGGAATTCGTAGCCAGCTTGTTTAAGGTATTTCATGCAGTCTGTTTTTGTCAGCGATCGCCCCAGATTAAACGCGTCAATATACAACTCCTGTCGAGGGTTTTGAAAACGGCAAAGAAAATGTCCGGGAAGACCGATGCCGGTCACCGGTAGCCCTAATCGTCGGCATACCAAGAGGTAAACCATGCATAGGGAGATTGGGTTTCCTGTTCTGAGATCAATGACACGGTTGAGATAACTATTTTCTTCCGAATAATAATCCTCTTCGTTTCCCCGGTACCCAAGAGATTTGAACAGATGGTGGTTTATGGATGCTATGATTCCCTCAGGTTCGGATCCGAAATCGATCTTTTGCATGAGGTCATGGGCATGATCATCCAAGATGGCGCGGTAAGCGGTAGCGTTGATGTCGGGGTATACGGTTTTGGCTAACAGCCAAAGGGAGTCTTCCAAATCAAATGTTTCGCCATGGTTAAGGCAGAAAGCATGAAACATGGTGTCAGCGTCAAGCCGGTTAAAATGAGTTACGATTTCCTGAGTACGTTTTCGCAACAGAGGATTAACATCCAACGCGTAATTCTGGAGCCAAGTGGATACCGTAGGGCCGTAAGATATAATTTCCTCTCGAATTGCCTTAAATACAGCGGAATCTTCGTCCTCCAAAAGAGATAGCAAGGCTGTTTTTTTGCTTTCGGCGAGCCTGAATGTCGCCGCATCTGAACGCGTAGAGTCCATGTATTGGGGCAATTTGACACGGGTTTCCTTAGGATGCAACCGGTGATGACCATCTTTGTTATTAATAAATTATTGCCGAAGGAAGGGCTTATTCTTTGATTGCTCAAAATCCCTCCATCCATATACTCCCCGACCCCACATTCGGGGGGCCGTTTGCGACGGAAATACAGAATTTAGTCTAATGAGCAGCAAAACCAATATTGGTTATCCTGAGAAGCAGGGTCTTTATGACCCTGCTAATGAGAAGGATAGTTGTGGTGTTGGGTTTGTGGCCAACATGAAGGGAGTGCCGAATCACCAGATCGTGCTCGATGCCCTTCAGATGCTCATGAATATGGAGCATCGCGGTGCTTGTGGTTGTGAACCTAACACTGGGGATGGTGCTGGTATTCTCGTTGGGTTACCTGAGGGATTCTTGCGCAAGGTGGCCATGGATGATCTTGGGGTGGACTTGCCACAGAAGGGTCGGTTTGGAGCGGGATTAGTTTTTCTGCCGAAAATAGAGGACGAACGCAAAAAGTGCATTAAGGTCGTGGAGGACATCATTGCCGAACAAGGGCAGCAGTGCCTTGGATGGCGGGAAGTCCCCGTGGAGACTGATGCGGCCAATGTCGGCCCAGCGGCATGTGCAGCTGAACCTTACATCATGCAGCTGTTTATCGGGGCGGCTGATGAGCTTGAAGGCGACGATTTTGAAAGGCAGTTGTATATTATTCGCAAACGCGCCAGCCATCAGCTCCGTTTTGATGAAACCCTAGAGCAGCGTTTGCTGTTTTATATCTGTAGCCTATCTACCAAGGTGATGATCTATAAGGGGATGCTGAATACCGCACAGGTGATCCAATATTTTACCGATTTGGCCAATCCAGATTTTGCTACGCACTTGGCGATGGTGCATTCGCGTTTTTCGACCAACACCTTTCCGAGTTGGGATCGTGCGCAGCCGTTCCGGTTTATGAGCCACAATGGTGAGATCAACACTCTCAGAGGCAACGTGAACGCTATGCGCTCGCGTGAGGGCACCATGGAATGTGGTTTACTCGGCGAGAATCTAAAAAATCTCTATCCAATTATGGAACCAGAGTGCTCGGATTCGGGCAACTTCGACAACGCTTTGGAGTTTCTGTTGATGACTGGTCGCACATTACAGGAGGCAGTGCTTCTCATGGTGCCAGAGGCATGGCAGAAGCATAAGCAGATGTCGCAGGCCAAACGCGATTTTTACGAGTACAATTCTTGTATCATGGAGCCGTGGGACGGTCCCGCCTCGATTGTCTTTACTGATGGTAAATACATTGGGGCAGTGCTTGACCGGAACGGGCTCCGCCCGAGTCGTTATTACCTAACTCATGATGACCACGTTATCATGGCCAGTGAGGTGGGTGTGATTCCTGTTGATCCGTCCAATGTGAAAGCCAAGGGAAGATTGCAGCCTGGCCGCTTGTTTTTGGTGGATTTTGAGAAGGGGCAGATGGTGCCTGATGAAGAGATTAAATCTGAGTTTGCCACCCAGCGTCCCTACGGGCAGTGGCTGAAAAACCAGCGCATGGAGCTTGATGACATCGCTGCAGTTGGCCAGGTGCCTGGTTTAGATGAAGAAACTCTTTTGCAGCGTATGCAGGCCTTCGGGTTCACAGCTGAGACCATGCAGTTTATGCTTTTACCGTTGGTGCATGAGAAACGGGATCCGCTCGGCTCGATGGGTAACGACGCAGCGTTGGCTTGCCTGAGTGACAAACCGCGCCTGCTCTACGATTATTTCCGACAGCTCTTTGCGCAAGTGACCAATCCGGCCATCGACTCCATACGTGAGGAGGTAATCATGTCGCTGGAGTGCTATATTGGCCCGGAGAAGAATTTGCTCGAGACTACCGAGAGCCACGCGCAACGCCTGCATCTGCCTCACCCGATTCTTACCAATGAAGAGCTCCATGCTCTTAAGGGAATGAATTTCCGTGGTTGGAGCTCTAAGGAAATAGATATCACCTTTTCGGAATCTGAAGGCATTGCCGGTGTCACCAATACGTTGGAGCGAATCTGTCAGGAGGCTGAGCAAGCGATTAAGGCTGACTATAGCCTGATCATTCTAAGTGACCGTGCAGTGTCGGCAGATCGCGTTCCGGTCAGCACTTTGATGGCGACCGGTGCGGTTCATCATCACCTGGTTCAAAAAGCGCTTCGTACGCAGATCGGTTTGGTGCTGGAGACCGGCGAAGCTCGTGAAGTCCACCATCACTGCCTCTTGGTTGGTTATGGTGCTGATGCCATTAACCCCTATCTGGCCTTCGAGGCTCTCTGGAAGGCCCGTCGAGATGGTCTGTGCAACGCCGAAGAGTTTAGTGATGATCCCTCACTTGTGACTGCTTACCGAAAGGGAGTGGCCAAAGGAATGCTCAAGGTGATGGCAAAGATGGGGATCTCCACCTTGCATTCCTACAAGGGTGCACAAATTTTTGAGGCGATTGGTCTTCAGGATGAAGTGATCAACCTTTGTTTCGCGGGTACCGCGAGTCGTGTTCAAGGGGTTAATCTTGATGAATTGGCTGAGGAAATGCTCCGACGTCACGCACTCGGTTTCCCGTCCCGTGCTGAGGACAAGATGGCGAGCCTACCTAATCCGGGTGAATTTCATTGGCGTGCGGAGGGCGAGAAACATATGTGGAACCCGAATTCGATCGCTGCACTACAAATAGCCGCACGGACAAACAACGTTGATTCTTACAAGCAGTTTTCTGATCACATCAATGGCGACACCAAGGCGCGTTGTGCCCTGCGTGGGTTGA
>CAZHJW010000017.1:0-24497 GCA_964533265.1 uncultured Pedosphaera sp. | reverse complement strand
TGATCGGGTTTGGGGGAATATTCTCACTTGGTCGGTGATGTTTTATGTGGTGTTGATTTCGGTATATTTCGTGGTTAAGTCACAGGTGGCAGCTAAGGAGGAAGAGGCTTATCAGGCGAACAAGAAGGCGCGTGATATGCAAAAGGATTTTAAAAAGCTTGGCGTTAAGCGACGTTTACTTGAGGAACAATTGGAGCTACGAGGAACAGCGCTTAATGTATTTAGGGCTGTGGCCGAACATATTCCAGATGGTGTCACACTGGACTCGATGGTGTTTAATGAATCACGCAATAATGCGGGAAACAACATTACTCTACGCGGTAGGGTGTCACAAGGCGACACCCAGAAATTACAGGATTATTCCGATGCCTTGGCAGATGAGAAGGTGGTGGAGAAGGACAACCAGTCTCTCTTTTCAGAAGTCATGCCTCCTAATATGGATTCTCGGGCTGGAGGTTATTTGTCCTGGTATATTATTTGTATTTTAAAACGGGATGGGGTGGAAAAATGATTGAAGCATTGGACCGCATTGGGGTGCGCGCACAGGAACGCCGGTCGGTAATTTTCCTCTTATTGGGGTTTTTAGTGGTTGGTAACGTGGTTTGGTTGTTTATGGGGCCCGAGCTTAAAAGTTTAAACACCTCTCTAAAGGATTTCGAAGAAAAGAACGAGGCCTTGGCGGATTTGCCCAAGCTGATAAAGGGATTGGCAGAAGATGTGAAGACATTGGAGATTGAGACAGGTGGCGCTACTGATGGACGGAAGGCGCAAAAGCTAATGGAGGAGATTGAGAGTAAGGCGCGTCGTAGTGGGTTAAATTTTACCCGAAGTCGGGGACAGGCAGGTTCCTCGCGTAAGAATCAGGATTTTGAGGAAGCCAAGCGCACGGTGTCTTTTCAATCCGGGTTAATAGATTTGACGGAGTTTTTAAAGAATGTCTCTGAGGGTAAATCGATGATTCGCGTAAGCAATTTGACTGTAGCGCCTACGACCGATCGCAAACAGCTCAAGGTCGACCTTACATTTGTCGCAAGTTATCCCAAGCCCGAAGTAGAATCTAAATCCAAGAAATCCAAGAAATCCAAAAAAAAGTAAAAAGTAATGAAATCCACTCTAAAACTCATTGCGTTTCTAGGTTGTGCCATTATGGCGACTGCCCAGCAGAACCCGGTTCCGGAACCTGCACCTGAAGAGCCGGCTCCCAAGGAGGCAGCGACTGATGATGATGGGATTGTAATCAGCGCCGGTCACACCATGCAGGGGATTCCATTGGCAACACTCTTGGAGGAATATTCGACGTTGGTGGGCAAGACGCTCATTCCCGCATTGAACCTGCCTTCCGTGACTTTCGATTTTAAGACCAACAACGATCTTACCTATCAGGAAGCCAAGGCTTTCTATGAAACACTTCTTGAACAACGGAAAATATCAGTGGTGCCGCAGGGAGACAAATTCATTCAAGTTATCCCTTCAGCAGAAGTCGCCAAAACTTTACCCGAAGATGTCGGGGATTTGAGTACAGCCATATTGCCAGAATCCGAACGACCGGTGATGGGTTATTATAAGATCCAGCATCTTGACTTTGCGAAAACAGCAGAAACGTTACTCACTCCGTTTGCTAAAGCGCCAAAGGCCGTTATCGTTGACGAAAGCAGTAAACTCGTAATCATTCGTGATTCGGCAAACAATGTGAAGCGAATGCAGGGATTGCTTAAACAACTTGATGTGCCAAAGCTACAGGAAGAACATAGGGTTGTGCCGGTTAAATATGCCAAGGCCAGTACGATAGTCTCAGCATTGTTGGTGATAAAACAAGGTAGAGATTCCTCTATAATAAACACTCAATCACAGGGGGTTACTGGGATTGCTGGAGGGGGACAAACAGCCAGATCAGGCGCAAATACTCAATCGGGGCGGACAACAGGTTCAAGTAGCCGCGGATCTAGTACTTCCGGGCAATTACAGAATATTCGAGCTGGGGCGCAAAATACGTCAGGAAGAGGGGGTTCTTCTAATGAAACGGTACTCAAGCAGATGTTTCAAAGAGTTGCTATAGCCGATAATTCCTATTCAAACGAGATTCTATTGGTGGGTCCGGCTGATGAGGTTGACAAGGTAGAGGCGCTGGTTAAGGAACTGGATGTTCTTCCAAAGCAGGTGCTGATTGAAGCGATTATTATCGATGTCGCTCTTGGTGACACCAAAAACTTTGGGGTTTCACTGAGGCAAAACAAGCAGGGGTTAAATGATGAAGGTCAATTAAGCGGTGCACTTGCTTCCGCGTTGGGGCCGGCTGGTTTCACTGATACCTCTATTTCCGGGGCCACTACCGGTTTTAATTATTGGGGCTTTCTCGGTAACAACTGGGAGGTTGCGGTTAATGCCATCCAAAATGATTCACGGGTAACCATGCATTCGCGTCCAAGAATCCAGACAGCACACGCCACAGAAGCAAAGTTATTTATTGGAGATACTCGTCCGGTAGTAACCGGGACCATTACCGATATCAGTGGTGGAACCAGCTCACAATACCAGTTACAAAAATTTGGCATCACACTTAATGTTTTGCCTTATATTAATGATGAAGGACTGGTGGTTATGGACATTGCCCAGCAGATTCAGGACATTGTTGGATCACAGACCATCAATGGGAATGCAGTACCGATCGTGACCGATCGCACCGCGGAAACCCAGTTAATGGTTAAGGATGGAGAAATGGTTGTGCTGGGCGGTTTCATCAAAACAAAAACCACTACTTATGAAGACGGCGTTCCGGTGCTACGTGATATTCCATTACTGGGTAAGCTGTTTGAAAAAACGCAGGATATAGATGAACGGAGTGAGCTGCTCGTGCTCATGAGGCCTACGGTTTTGGATACGCCTGAGGCAGCGGCGATCAAGGCAACATCGGAGCAGGGGAATCTACCTGGAGTTGATTTAGCGAAGGATGAGGAGAAGCGATTGCACGATAAGTATCGCAGGCTTGTTGATGATATCCGCAAGAAAAATGAACAGGAAAAGCAACAAGAAGCTCCGGGTAATTTAAATGATCAGCCTTTGGTTCCCAAGTTGCCCTAAAGGATCAGCGCCGCCTTCTCAAGGTCTAAAGAGAAGCATTTGGTGCGGGCTAGGGAGCGATCTTCGGAAAGGAAAGTGGCAAAGCTATTTTTTCAACTGTTGAGTATGTTCGGTTTTTATCTTCATTGGGGCACTTCTCCCCTTTTTTTACTGTTGCCTAAGGAGAGTTAGGTGGTGATATCACCGGGGCTGATTCAGCGGTGACAGGCAAGTGGTTTACATGCTAATTTCACCGCGTTAGCCGAAGAATGCGTCCGTACTCGATAGAACCTTTGATTCAGGAGGAATCCGGCCCCAAACGCTCGTGGAAAAAGTGGGTTTTGGGTGTAGGGTTGTGTTTGCTTCTGCTTCTCGTAGTTGCGTGGAACATTGCCGGTAGTGAATGGTTTTTGCGCACAGTGGTTTTGCCACGAGCGGGTGAGTCAATAAATGGCTCCATCACTTTTCAATCGGCTGACTGGTCCCTAAGTCGCTCACTGGTTTTGCGCGGAATCACACTTAAGGCAGAAGGGCAGAGATCTTGTTTTAAGGCCGCAGAACTTCAGGTGAATTATGATCTGAAGCAGTTACTGGGCGGAGAGACCCATTTGCATCAGGTGAGATTGGTAAAGCCGGAAGTCACCGTGCATATGGATGAGGAAGGGAACACCAATTTGGATCCGTTTTTTGATCACCCCAAGAAACAACCTAGTTCAGCACCGTTAGTGAAGTTAGACAAGATTGAGGTTTTTGAGGGAACCTTGCAGTTCGTTCGCCAATTCGCAGGCGGTGGCGAGGAACATTTCATGGGTGCAAATTTGCAGGTACAAGCCGAGCGGATAGGCAACGAACTAGCCGGCGGAGAATTCAACCTTTCAACGGGCTTACAGTATGTGTTGTTGCAGGATGAGGTTCCGCCTGAATCCATTAAAGGTACTCTCTCGTTAAAAACGAGTTTGGCATTTGACCGTAAGTGGATTCCCACCGCAGTAGAGTCGGTTGCCAGAGTAAAAATAAATGAGGCAAACGGGCAGTTTGAGATTGTTCGGAATTTAGTGGTGGACTGTGAATCTGTAGTTACGCAGGGGGAGATTAAGCAGTTCGATTTCAATTTTTCTCAGGGATCCAGCCCTATCGGCACTCTTTCAGTGCAGGGTCCATGGAATCTAAAAGAAGGGAGTGCGCAACTCGATGTTGATATGGATGGGCTGGATCGACGGGTTTTAAACCTTGCCGGCAGCAGATTGAATCTGAATTTTCATTCCACAGTTATTTCCAGCACAAACCATTTGGTTCTTTCGCAGTTTGGTAAACAGGCGGAGATATCCGGAGTAATTCGTTCCAAACCTTTTCAGCTCAGTTACGGACGGGTGCTTATGCCTGCATTAGAGGTACTACAGAGCGACTATCAGGCGCGAATCGATTTTGTGGGCCACCGTGTGGATGTTAAAAAATTTCAGTTAAATGCCCATCATAACGACCGGAAATTGGTGGAAGCAAATATAGTAAAGCCTATGGTTCTGGCTTGGGGGAAGGAGGAAATACAAGCCCCTGATTCCACGTTGAAAATTGCTTTTACTGATATTAAGGCGGCTGAATGGCAACCGTGGATCGGTCGTTTTGTCCGAGAGGGTCAGGCCAACATATATATTGATGTGGTCTCAAAAAAGGCAGGGCAGCAAATCGACTTTACCTTATCTGGAAGCGGCAACCGTCTCAAGGTGCCGTTACAGGAAAATGAAATAGATGTTGGAAACTTTGATTTGGATTCTTCAGGTAAGTTGAAGGATTTTAATTTATTGTCCTTTGATCGCCTTACTACCCGACTGGGTTCGGCGACGGACCCGGTGTTACATGTCAGCTGGCCCTTTGAATTGGACATCAATAAGAAATGGGTTTCCGGGCATTTGGTTGCCGGCGGCCAAGGGCCAATCTTACTGGGATGGAATCCAAAAATTAAGACTCATTGTCAGAGCGGCATCTTTGACTACAACGGAACATTGGCGTTGGGTTTTGGTGAGTCTGCGAGTCAGAATCTTGACGGTCAATTGGTCCTTCGTGGTTTTACCGGCGGGAATAGCAGGTATTCAGCTACCAATCTAACCGCTAAGGTAGTCTTCAAGGCAAGTTTAGAGAAAGGGCGCGATCTCAGTTTTGATTCGTTGAATGCGGTGGCTAAGTTGAATGAAG
The DNA here is from genome assembly GCA_964533265.1 of uncultured Pedosphaera sp. Classification (GTDB taxonomy): domain Bacteria; phylum Verrucomicrobiota; class Verrucomicrobiia; order Limisphaerales; family UBA1100; genus UBA1100. The sequence continues at coordinate 19,250 of CAZHJW010000017.1, read as the reverse complement.
CAATATTAGCCAAACAAATTTATACGGCGGGCAAATTGGATTTGCAAACGGGTGTTGCTGATTTGAGCAATCTGACACTCAAGGACGTTGATTTGAAGCTGGTGAACCAAATTGTTCCTCTGGGAGCATTACATGAGGGGAATGTAAGCACTTCATTGAAGATTATCCATGAACCGGGTGAAAAAACTCAACTGATTGGAACAGCGTCGATTTTATCAGGCCATGTCAAAGGTTGGCCGGAATCGATTCATGCCGCGCTGACTCAGTTCAATGCTGATTTATTGTGGAGCGAAAAGGGCAGGTTCAAAGCTATGGTTAGAGAGTTTCAACTAAAAGCACTCAATCATGATGATCAAAACAGGCAGGATGCATTTTTCACCGGCTCTGTTGAGGAATATGATCCCGATGAGGGCCGGTTAGATTGTACGTTAAAACAGAGCGAGGTTACGCACGTTTTTTTGCAGTCTTTGCTTGCCAAACAACTGGGAGAGTCAAAGTTGACTGCTGGTAAAATAACACATTCCAAGCCATTAAAAATAAGATTGGATGGCCGAGGGGGAATTCAAATTAAGGGAGAGTTAAAGGGTGAAGATATTTTGTTTAGGGATCCCTCTAAACAGTTGCCTGCCGAGATCTTAGGGGCTGAAACGGATTTTAATATTAATTATGTGCATAAAGGTGCTAATTGGGATTTAAACGCGTCAAAAATAGTCGCAGCTTTTACTTTAGGCGGGCGCAAAGGAGGGGGCATTAGCCTTAAAGGAGAATATCGATCCTTCGAGGATGAGGGTGATTTTAATGGATCTCTCATCGATGTGGATTATCGAATAATTAATTTGCTGCCTGAATCTTGGCGTCCAGGGATTAGGTTGAACGCCGGTAAAATTGAACGTTTTGATGTTGCGGGAAAATTATCTAAAGGAAAGGCATCAGGCAGGTTATTCGCGAATCTTAAAGGGGTGGAAATCACCGACAAAAGTGGGCTTTGGCCGGCTAATCCAACGAATGTAGAACATGAATTTAGAGGAACTGTTGGATGGAGTGATGACTCCTCAATATATGCAGACCTCAACAAGGGGCTTATCAAGCAAGGGGATAAGACAATTGCAGAATATGATTTTAACGGGTCTAAACAAGGCGGCGACTACAATTTTGAAATTAGTAAATTGGAAATTGGCCCCGAATTTAATGCCAAAGCTCTAGCTAAATGGATCCCAGAACAGAAAATGCGGGCAGGGAAGATTCAAGTGCACCAGTCAGAGTTGATTTTGCCCAGAATAGGGGCGGGGAAATTTAAGGGTAATATTGAATTTAACGGATTTGTGCTAGAGCCGGGAAGTACTAGGAAAACACCGACTGCTCTGGATACAACATTGACTGTTGATGCGACTGCAAAGGATCGAATTTTCCAGATTAATGATTTCACTGCGTTACTTCCAGGAACAGAAAAAACAGTCAACAAAGCGAAAGTTTCAGGGAAGTTGAACTTGAGTCAAATGCGGAATCCTAGAGCGGATTTGAAGTTGTATTCTAATGAGTTGGATATAACGCCTTTAATGGATTTATTGCTAAACAACAAACCGGTGCCAGCGGCGCAGGCTGATGTCGTTCAGAAAACGGAAGCTCAAGAACCGACTCCTAATTTGAAGAATAACTCTAGTGCCACTAACCGATTTGCCTTAAAGCAATTCAAGATTGGATTGGATTTGAAACGTCTACGTTGGCGTGATCTTGTTGCAACAGATATCAATGGTTCAGTGGAAATCAACGATAGGAAGTATACTTTTTCTCCCGTCGAGATGCGTCTCATGGGGGAGCCTGAGCCAGCCATGATTGAAGGATACGTTGTGGCTGCTCCAGGGAATGACATCCAGTATGATCTAAATATGAGTTGTCAGAATCTACCCTTGAATCCTATCGTCCGTCACTTTCATCCTGAAAATAAAGTGGAGTGGGGAAAGCTCACTGCTAAATGCTATGTGAAAGGCGAGGCCTTAACTGGTGAGGCATTCAAGCGAACGTTTTTTGCTCGAGGCAAGGATCCGAGTACGCCGGCATTTCTGGAGATTAAAGATGCCCATTGGGGATTTAAGGAGGACGATCCGATTATAGGACTTATTGCAGGCCCCTTGGTTTTGGATTTGCCGGAACTATTAAATTCACACTTCAATGGAGCCAAGCTTGAGATTAAAGCCGGGCAAGGGAAGGCCGATTTTAGATTGGGAGCCCAAGGGCCGCTACTGATTGCTGCCACAGAAGGTCAAGGTGAATTGGGAAAACGGTTTATCGATTCAAATGTAAATCAAAATGTTGAAATAGCACTCCAGCAGATTTTAGCTAAGAAATTTATGAAACTGGATCCTAAGAAATTAATTTTTGGAGACCAGAATCAGTTTTGGAAGCTTCCAACCCTCCTTAAATTGTCAGGGCCTGTCCGTCGACCAAAAGCCTCTGTTAATGATGCTATGATCTTATTTTTAGGGACACAAAAACTGCTGGGTCGGCCGATGAGTTTGCTCCAAATAATCCCCAATCCATTTCGGAACGATCCGGCTAAAAAGAAAGGCGAAGAAGGGATAGATCCATTTCACTTGTTGGTTGATCCAGAGGTTCAGGATAAAAATAAATCCTTAAATCCCCTTGATCTCCTCCGCTCAATCATCCCCGGCACCGACTAACGTTGATTGCTCTTCCGGTTTTGTTACACTCTTGCCAGATGCAACCGGTCTTAGATTATCTCGCGACGTACCGGTCGCGTTTTGAGGAGGAACTTTTCGAGTATCTTCGACTGCCCAGTGTGTCAGCTCAAAGTAGCCATAATAAAGATGTGGGTGCTGCGGCTGATTGGCTGGTGAGTCACTGCAGGTCAATCGGATTGAAGGCAAAAAAGCATAAGACTAGTTTTCACCCTATCGTTACGGCCTCTACACCAAAATGTTCCGGTAAGCGGCCTCACTTTTTGGTGTATGGCCATTATGATGTGCAGCCTGCCGAGCCGCTGGAAGAATGGAATACGCCTCCTTTTGAGCCTACTATTCGCAATGGCGCAGTTTATGCCCGTGGAGCAACCGACAACAAAGGTCAACACTTTGCTCACCTTAAAGCGGTGGAAGCCTTTCTTCAGACAGACACTGATTTGGGTTGTGATCTGACCTTTGTGATTGAGGGAGAGGAAGAGGTGGGTAGTGAAAGCCTGGTGACCTTTTTGCGTGAAAAGAAGCGCGAGCTAAAATGTGATGGGATTGTGGTTTCAGACACCGGTATGCCCTCTAAAAAACACCCAGCCCTGACTTATGCTTTACGCGGTGTTGCCGCCATGGAGATTATCGTGCGTGGTCCTAGAGCGGATTTGCATTCGGGAATCTATGGAGGTTCAGTCGATAACCCAGCTTTAATACTCAGTCAGATGCTCGGGGCTTTACGCGATAAAAAAGGCCGTATCGCGGTGCCAGGGTTTTACGACAAGGTGCAAAACCTTACTGTATACGAGCGGAAGCAAATGAAACGGTTGCCGATTAATGAAGCCCAATATCGAAAATTAGTCGGAGTACCAAAACTCTTCGGAGAGGTAGGTTACACGCATCACGAGCAGCGGAGTGCGCGACCCACTTTGGAGATTAATGGCCTGACCAGTGGTTATCAGGGAGAGGGAAGTAAGACCATTGTCCCAGCGTGGGCAAGTGCGAAGATCACCTGCCGCCTGGTTCCTAATCAGGACCCACGTCAAATTAACCGTCTACTCCGTAAACAACTCAAGAAGCTTTGCCCGTCTACGGTTAAATTAGAAATCGAAGATGGTCACGGAGCTGAAGCGTACCATGTGCCACCAACTGGTCCGATGGCTCAGGCTGCGTTAGAGGCTTTGAGTGAAGCTTTCGGACATGAACCGGTCTTGTTAAGGGAGGGGGGATCCATTCCTATCATAAATGAATTCAAGAAAGTGCTCGGGGCAGATTCGCTGCTGCTCGGGTTAGCTCTGCCGGATGATAATCTTCATTCGCCCAATGAAAAATTCGACCTCGAATGTTTTCATAACGGTGCGGAAATGAGCGCACGCCTTTGGCCAAAGTTGGGCACCCTATAAGCTGTTGAAAAAAAATAAGACTATTCAGACTGTGGAGGATACTGATATTTCAGAAGGCCTGCGAAAGTTTCTCTACTTTACGGCTGCTGTTACTGGTGCAGGAATTCTTATTGTGGAGATTCTTGGTGCTAAAATGCTTTCGCCCTTTCTTGGGACATCCCACTTTGTTTGGACCGCACAAATAGCAGTAACGTTGGTGGCCTTGTCTGGAGGTTACTATACAGGCGGTTGGTTGGTGGACCAATCCCCCAAATTGAATCGCCTGTACTATGCCATTCTGGGGGCTGCGGTATACCTCGCGGCCACGGTTCCGATGGTTAAACCAATTTGTCTTAAACTGATGAAGTTACCGTTGGAGTGGGCGACACTTTTGGCTTCAGGATTTCTTTTTTTGATACCTCTTGCATTGTTGGCCATGACGGGCCCTTTTCTGGTTAGATTGCTAACCGAGTCGGTACGCAGTGTTGGATTGAGTGTTGGGCGTCTTTCGGCAATTAGCACTTTGGGCAGCGTGTGTGGCACACTCTTGATTGGGTATGTTATGATCCCTCGTTTCCCCAATTCGGTTACCATGCTGATTACTGCGGGTATCCTAATCGCCTTAAGTGCGATTTACTTTGTCGCGTGGGGTAGGGGGGCAGGAGGGAATGCGGTATTGCTCGCACTTGGCCTTATGGTAATTATGGGTTATAGCGGTCTTCGTGGCCAATATGGAAATACAATGAATTATGGCGGGGCGAAATGGGAGGTTTTGTACCGAGCTAACTCAAATTATGGGGAGTTGCAGGTAATAGAATACAACAATGGACCGACGGTTGAACGGAGATACCTTAATGATCAACTAGTCCAAAATACGTATGATCCGGTGGCAAAAAAAAGTCGATCTCTCTTTACCGGAGCACTCCGTTGGCTGGCTCATGCGTATACTCCGCAAACCAAAAAAGTACTATGTATAGGTATGGGAGTAGGGGTGGTGCCAATGCAGTTTGCGTCTGATGGCATTCACACTGATGTGGTGGAGATTAATGGGGCAGTGGTGCCTTTGGCTGAGGAGTTTTTCGATTTCAACTCTTCAAAGGTTACTCTCACAATTGGAGACGGTCGGCAGTTTTTGAATCAAACAAAAGAATCGTATGATGCGATTGTTTTAGATGCTTTTTTGGGCGATTCTTCACCGAGTCATTTAATGACTTATGAGGCTTTCACGAAAATGAAAGCGCATTTAACTAAGCAAGGAGTGCTGGTAATCAACAGTTTTGGCGAATCCAACCCGCAACGACAGTTCTTTTCCGCTTCGTTGGACAAAACCCTGAGAAAGGTTTTTGGTGTTAAGAAAGTAGTGGTCCACGCATCAGGTTACGGAAACGTGTTTTTTGTTGCCACGAAAGATAAGCAACTGAGGGTGCACCGTTCGCCAGAACCCGACTCCGATTCGGGTAAGAGATTGAGGAAAGCAGAGACTGAGCAGGAAGCCTTTGACGAGTGGGATAAATGGCATGAGATGGTTAGTGGCAAGGGTCCGTTCTTTTCTGAACATCTTGAAGTTCAGCAAGAGATGGCGCTTATGTGGAAAGGTCGGCGCATGTTTGATAGGCACAAAGGTAAACTGCTTTTGGATGATTTTAATCCGGTCGAATTTTATGATGCACGTAATCGGGAGAATAACCGTAAGGGATTAGTTAATTTACTTCATTCTGGTAATGAATAAGGAGCCGAATGCTCCCACGCGTCGAGATATCGCGCCTTATGCGATTACCATATTTTGGGGTGCATTTCTGTTATTCTTGGTTCAGCCACTTATTGGTAAGTTCATTCTTCCATGGTTTGGAGGGACACCTGGAGTATGGACGACCTGCCTGCTCTTTTTTCAATGTGTGTTGCTTGCTGGTTACGCCTACGCTCATTGCCTTAATTATTTTCTCTCGGTGCGCAAACAGGTGATGGCACACAGTGTTTTGCTGTTTCTGGTTTTAATAACACTTCCAATAACGCCATCGGAATCGTTGAAACCTGATGGCAGTGAATCTCCGACAGTGGCCATTCTAATTTTACTTTCTCTCAGTATTGGACTCCCTTATTTGGTTCTTTCGGCAACAGGCCCACTGGTCCAGGCATGGTTTTCAAAAGCGTATTCTGGAGTCTCGCCATATCGGTTGTACGCACTCTCAAACGTGGGGTCCCTTCTGGCTCTGGTAGGGTTTCCATTTGTTCTAGAGCCCTGGGCCACGCGGACTTTTCAGGTAACGGGTTGGTCCTGGGCAATGGTATTGTACGTAGCTTGTTGTGGTTTTCTTGCGTGGACGTTACGTGACTTAAAGGAGCCGGAGCACAAAGTTTGTCTTAATGAAAATGAACAGAAGGGGTCCTGGCAGAAGATCTTTATCTGGATCTTTTGGTTGGCACTGCCTGCCTGTGCCACAGCCTTGTTGATGGCGACTACAAACAAAATGTGTCAGGATGTTGCCGTGGTTCCTTTTCTTTGGGTTCTCCCACTTGGGTTATATTTGATTACGTTTATTATCAGTTTCGATAGTCCGCAGTGGTATGTTCGCGAATTTTATGTCCCCGTATTGATTTTATGCTGGGGCGGAGTGTTGTGGGTAATAAAGGAGGGAGTGGATGTGGATATTCTACTTCAGGTGATCATTTATTGTACGTCTTTATTTGTCAGTTGTATGGTTTGTCACGGGGAACTGTTTCGACTGCGACCCGAACCTTCAAGAGTAACACAATATTATCTTGGGATTTCGGCCGGCGGTGCAATTGGGGGATTTACTGTGGCGGTATTGGCTCCGATGATTTTGAGTGGATACTGGGAATATCATATTACGATTTGGTTGGTAGGCCTTTTGTTTCTTCTTTTGCAATGTTTCATGCGTGACGCTTGGGCGATAAATAAATGGCATATCCGAGGGGTGTTATTCGCCTGCTGGGCAACAGTTGGTTTTGTGTTGTTAGATCACACAAATTTCAAGCTTGGCGCAAAATGTGCGTTCGTTTTTCTGCCATTTTTTTCGGGAGTTGGACTATCTAAATTGATTTTGGCCAAGTGGTATTTTGGACGTGATCCATCTGAAACTATCGATTTCAGGTCAGCAATTGCAGCAATTGTTTTGGTGTTAATTGGCATCTTCTGGTGTTTGACCACGACGGCAAATGTATATTCGGGCAACTGGAGATACTGGATAAGTGAGCTAAATCCGGGAATATGGATTGCAGCTTTGTTAATGTGCCTTAACCTGTTTGTCTGGTTGAATTTGAGGAGTTGGGAAGGTAATCAGATTGCTTGGGGATGGCAATGGTTAATACTTGGGCCAGCTTTGATAGGACTTTTTGTGGGCTTATATAAGGAAGCTAAAGAATCCACTGACGGATCCATATATACGGACCGTAATTTTTATGGTACTTTAAAAGTTGGTCGTTATTTGGACGAAGGAGATGAACCTTACCGACTGCTCCTTAATGGACGGATTACCCATGGTTATCAATATGAAAGTCAAGAAGCACGAGATCGAGTTACAACTTATTACACTTACGGGAGCGGTGTGGAATTGGCGATCAGATTGACCCCTGATAAGGAGAAACGAGTTGGGGTAGTAGGATTAGGGGTGGGGACCATCGCAGGGTATGCACAGAAAGGTGACCTCTATTGGATGTATGATATAAATCCAGCGGTCGTAAGTCTTTCCTCGGATGAACAGAAGCAATTTACTTTTTGTTTAGATGCAAGAACCCGTGGGGCAAAGGTGGAAATTATTGAAGGCGATGCACGGTTGGCAATGGAACGCGAAATCCAAACCGGCCAAAACAGGCAGTTTGATGTTTTGGCACTGGATGCCTTTAGCAGTGACTCAATCCCTGTCCATTTGCTAACGCGTGAAGCTTTGGATATTTATGGGAAACATCTCAAGAATGATGGTGTTTTAGCAATCCACATATCAAATCGTTATCTGGATTTGGAACCTGTAGTTCAGCGGTTGGCCAGAGAATTATCATATCAAATGATTCTCATCGACAGCCCTGATGGAAAAGAAGTGGGGCAGGATTGGGTTTATTCGGCTACGTGGATATTGCTCTCCCGCAGTGAAGAGTTCATCGAAAAAGTGGAAGCTAACGGGGAAATTAGAACAGATTTAAGTGGCCGGCAGGATTTGCCGCTTTGGACTGATGATTACGCGAGTATTTTTCGTATCTTGCGTAAACCCGACTGGCTGCCGGTTTGGCTGGGAGGTGAAGAGTGAGCATGGATAGGCACTCCGCTTGGGATGGTTTGTTTTCTGATAAACCTTTTGAGTTTAGATTTGGTGTGCATGCTGGGAATGCACGGGAATTCTTTGCCGAAAGCCCCGAACACAGGAAACTGATCGCAAGCAGGATGGATATTATTTCCACATACTCCGAACGCCACTTGTTTCAGGAAGCAATTGCTGATAAGGCGGTAAAAGAATTTGCCAGTTGGGCGGGTGTTCGAGGTGATTGTTGGGATTTGGCAATGAACATAGAACAGGATTTTATTGTTCTATTGGCTGATGAATCTGGCCGTGAAATCTTTCAGGCTGGAGTCGTATGTTTTCCTTCTTCTTGGAGGCCCGAGGAGAAAATAGGTTTACCTGTTCATGAAATCCATTCACCCGTACCAACATTAAATGAGCGATTGGGAAACCGTATCGATAAATTTCTCGCAAGTATCGAAACCGGAACCGCTTGGGAGCGGACGAATTGGGGCATGAGTTGCTCCTCTGAATTAAACCAGCATCCCGATTGCGAGATTCCGAAGTTGGCTGCCACGTTTGGTTTGGATGAGGTTTGGGTGCGACGGGAGGATCAAGTTTTATTCCGTTTGCCAAAAACAAAGGCACTCATCTTCGGCATAAACGTGATTAACATTCCTGTGACTGAAATTGCGGCAGACCCTGACGGATGTGCCGGATTACAACGAGCAGTTGAGACAATGTCTGAGAATATTGCCGTGTACAAAAACATGAGCAAGGCACGAGCTCGGTTATTAGACTTGCTGGCTACTCAGTAACGTCCTCTGTAAGGGGCTCCCCATGACGTTCTTCGGGTCGAATGTTTCGTTGGGTAAGTAGAATTAGACTTGAGATAGCAATCAGAGCAAAAGCGGCCCAAGCTAATTGCTGAACCCTGAAGATTTCCACCAGATAAAATCCAAGAAATGGGGCTACGCAGCCACGTGCTCCAGTAAAGAAGGTATGTACACTCATGTAATCAGCCACTCGATTGTCCGGTGCGAACTTGGTAACCCACAGGCTCCAAGCGACTTCGCCTCCCGAGGCGGCAATCCCGAAGAAAACAGCTCCTACGATGATGCCCGTTATTGTGCCGGTGGCAAAGAAAGTGACTATGGCAATGCCGAAACAGAAATTCAGAATTACGCGCAGAATAAAAAAATTCATGCTGTCGAAGAGCCTTCCCCAAAATGGACTCAGTATCAGCCGTACAATGCTAGGAATGGTGATAGTGAGGAGTGCAACGCGTTCAGGAGTATAGTTCATTCCATAGCCTTCGGTTCGAGCAAGATAATCGACGCGAAGCGGGAACATCATCAAATTCGCGATGCCAAAAACCATCCAGCAGGCGAGAGTGAAGCGGAAAAGTTTATCTTCCCAAGCAAATCTCAAGGAGCGGAATGGATGAGTGCCTCCGGAGATGGATAATGGGCGCGAGGGGCACCTGAAAAAACAGAATGAGGCAAACGCAAACGCACCGGAAAAAATGAACAATAACCATTGGGGAAAAGTATTTAACATCCCTGCATCATTAGAATTGAGCGCTTGGCCCGCACAGTAGCTGAAAACAACCACGCTTATAATACGGATCATTGCGGTTTTGGAAAAGAACTGGCCTCGTTTTCTTTGTGGGTAGTTTTCCTGATAAATCTGGGTAACTAGTGGAATAGCCATGGCTGATAAGGCCGCCGCGGCCATGGACCCAAGTACAAAAACAGTTTCTGTTTTTACCAACGCCATTATCGTGAAGCAGATGCAGCCAATCGCAGCCAGTACGGCTGCGGCACGAGAGACATGCCATTGTCGACTTTCAACAAGTGATACTATAGCCGGGCCGGATAGCAGACCAATACTGCCTCCTACGGCAATCAGGGCTTTTTCAGTTGCTCCAAACTGAAACCATTTCACCGCGATCAGCAGCAGGAAGCTGGTTCCAGAGGTTTCAAGAATGCCAGCGGCTATTGCGCGCAGGCGTTCGTAGTGGAAGGTAAGGGCCGTTCGGTCCAAGGGGCTGGGAAGTTACTCCGAAGGACTTATTGAGGCGAGTTCCTCTTCGCAATCAACAATTTGTTGGATTTGGACCAAAAACCAGCGGTCGATTTTGGTGAGTTCGAAAATTTCGTCGATGGTTATTCCAGCCCGTAGTGCGTGGCGAATGAAGAAAATACGTTCAGTGTTAGGGGTGGTGAGCTTTTGGATGATTAGGTCGTGCGGAAAAATATCGCGGTCGCCGTAAAGCTCATCGCCAAAGCGCCAAGGCTTGCCATCGCCACCGAGGCCGGCGCGCCCGATTTCCATGGATCGCAGGCACTTTTGCAGGCTCTCCTTAAAAGTGCGCCCGATAGCCATGGCTTCACCAACACTTTTCATTTGGGTATTGAGGGTGGGGTCAGCCTGCTGAAATTTCTCAAAGGCAAAACGTGGGATTTTGGTAACGACATAGTCGATGGTGGGCTCAAAGCTGGCTGGAGTTTCTCTGGTAATGTCGTTTGGAATTTCGTCAAGGGTGTAGCCGATGGCAAGTTTGGCAGCGATCTTGGCTATGGGAAATCCTGTGGCCTTTGATGCTAGAGCGGAGCTGCGGCTTACACGCGGGTTCATTTCAATGACAATCATGCGGCCGTTATTCGGATTCACGGAAAACTGAATATTTGATCCGCCGGTTTCTACGCCTACAGCCCGTATGATGGCAAAACTTGCATTGCGCATGATCTGGTATTCCTTGTCGGAGAGGGTCTGGATGGGTGCAACTGTAATGCTGTCGCCGGTGTGTACGCCCATCGGATCAAAGTTCTCAATGGAACAGATGATCACGCAGTTGTCCGCCTTGTCTCGCATCACCTCCATTTCATATTCCTTCCAGCCGATGAGTGATTCTTCGACCAGAATTTCATCGACCGGAGACAGGCCAATACCTTTCTTGGCCAAGTCCTCGAATTCGTCTCGGTTATACGCAATGCCACCACCAGTGCCACCCAAGGTGTAGGCGGGTCGGATAATGAGGGGGTAACAACCGATCTTATCGGCAATGGCCCAAGCCTCGTCTATAGTATGTGCAATCCCACTTTCGGGAATATCTAGGCCAATCTCGACCATGAGTTCCTTGAATCGTTCACGATCTTCACCGCGCTCAATGGCATCAGCCTTGGCACCGATCATTTCCACATTGTGTTTATCCAGTACTCCTGTTCGGAAGAGCTCCATGGCTGTGTTGAGTCCGGTCTGGCCGCCGAGAGTTGGAAGTAAAACAAGTTTGCCCTTTGCATCCATGGATTTCATCTCGGCGAGTTCGCGGACGATGATTTTTTCCACCGCTTCGGGTGTGACCGGTTCGATGTATGTGCGATCGGCAAACTCCGGATCGGTCATGATGGTGGCAGGATTAGAATTAACCAACACCACGCGATAATTCTCTTCCTTGAGCGCTTTGCATGCTTGAGTGCCCGAATAATCAAACTCACACGCTTGACCGATAATAATCGGACCGGCGCCAATAATGAGAACCGAATGTATGTCTTCCCGTCGGGGCATGAACCGCGAGAGACTTAACGGGAAAGCTGCCCGCTTGTCATGGGTTTTCTATGGAAGACATGAGAGAGTTGTTCGCAGCTCAATTTATATTAGGTTTTGCTGTTGTCCATCGGCCATTTTTAGTCCGAGGCGTTGATGCCCGAGTTCGGTGGCGGTACGTCCTTGTGGGGTGCGTTGGAGATAGCCTTCCATGATGAGGAAGGGCTCATAAACCTCCTCCAGTGTGTCTGATTCTTCGCCGACAGCCGCCGCAATCGAATTGACGCCCACCGGTCCTCCACCGAACTTTACGATGATGGTTTCGAGAATACGCTTGTCCATTTCATCCAAGCCGTGGCTGTCAATTTCCAGCATGGCCAGAGCCGCATCAGCAATCTCGTTTGTAATGGTGCCATCTCCCTTTACTTGTGCAAAGTCACGGACACGACGAAGGAGGTTATTGGCAATCCGCGGAGTGCCACGACTCCGGCGGGCAATCTCCGATGACCCCTGTTCATCAATGGAGACCTTCAGTAAATCGGCCGAGCGCGTGACGATGCGCGTCATATGGTCGGCGGCATAATAGTTGAGCCGTTCGCGGATAGGAAAGCGTGTGAGTAATGGCGCAGTAAGAAGTCCACTACGGGTAGTGGCCCCTATCAGGGTGAAGTGCGGCAGGTTCAGCCGCACGCTGCGGGCGTTAGGGCCCTGATCGATGATTATATCCAGCTGGTAATCTTCCATTGCCGGATAGAGGTACTCTTCCACTGTTTTCTGCATGCGATGGATTTCATCAATGAAGAGAACATCTCCTTCCTCAAGATTGGTAAGTAGACCGGCAAGATCTGCCGCCTTCTCAATGGTGGGTCCACTAGTGGCACGCATATTTGCGCCCATGGCTTTAGCGATGATATTGGCTAAGGTAGTCTTGCCTAGGCCTGGAGGGCCTGAAAGCAGAAGATGATCAATGGGTTCCTTGCGTTGTGTGGCTGCGGTTACGGCAATCTCCAACCGTTCGCGAACCTTATCTTGCCCGGCAAACTGTTCAAATCCTTTAGGGCGCAGCGACGTTTCAAACGCTGCATCCTGCTCGCCTAGTTCATCTGTCATCCGTGCGCACACTGGTCACAAACATGAATGTGCTTCAGATGCTCGACAAGGTCATTTCGTTAACAGTCCCTAATCTCGACAATTTATGTTCACTAGCTATTCTATTAAAAGTGAGTGACGCACCGGAAAATGAGGAAGATGAATTTGATGGGCATGAGTTCATCCCTAATTATATTTCCGTACCTGAGATGTTCCATTCCTTCACGGAAGATGGACCTTTTTCCAAATGTACGCTTTGTAACGGACCCTTGATGGAAGATGGTACTCCGTACCTGATTCACAAGGCTTTTCACCGAAGTGAGGTTATTTTTGAATACGCGATGTGTCTACCGTGTCGCGCGAAAATGCAGAAGGAGCTGTCGACTGAATCACTCGAACGTATCAACCAATACATGGATCAGTTCCATATGGAGGATCGCAATGAGCAACTTTTGGAAGAATACGGCACGGAAGTGGCTCCATGGGTTTCTCATTGTTTTATAAGTGGCAAGCCCATTAAAGGCGAGGATGAGTATCACTACTACGCATTCTGCGATGGCCCAGATTTGGTTTTTAACGGATTACCTATGGCTTTGGCGGGCGGAGTGGATGAGGAGCTAAATGAATTACTCTCACAACAGACCCGGGAGCGACTGGATGGTTTTGTTGATGAGCAATTTGGCCTTCCTCCGGAGCTCAAAAAACCTATCAAAGGCAGCCCAATTCTCATTTAAGAAATGGTTGCGTTTATCTTGAACAAATTGACCGCCTAAGGCAGTCTAATCGTCGGAATGTTGGAGTTTCTTGGACAACCCACCCGCCATTGCGACGGGCTGACGCGCCGGAGTTTTCTGCGCGCGGGCGCCTTGGGCGTCGGCGGCTTTACGCTGGCTGATTTGCTGCGCGCGGAAAATGGTCAGGGATCTTCGACCAAGGCGGTGATCAACATCCACCTCGACGGCGGCCCGCCGCAGATGGACATGATTGATCCCAAACCGGAAGCACCCGCTGAATTGCGCGGTGAATTTGCCGGCATTCGTTCCAAATTGCCCGGTGTGCATCTCACCGAACTGATGCCCCGCATGGCCGCCGCGGCGGATCGATTTGTTTTCCTGCGCTCACTCGTCGGCTCGGCGGGCCGGCACGATGGTTTCCAGTGCCAGAGCGGTTATAACATCAAGAAACTGGCCGGCATCGGCGGTCGGCCCGCGTTGGGTTGTGTGGTAGATCGTCTGCTCGGTTCCAGCGGCAATGCGCCGGCGTTTGTCGACCTCATGCAGGGCCGGCCCTTGGCGCGCAACAGTGCGCGGCCCGGTTTTCTTGGCCCGGCGTACAAACCTTTCCGCCCGGACATCTCGCACCTTTTCAAGCGGGAGCTGGAAACCGGCATGAAAGGCGAGCTGTCGAGGCTCGGCGAGGATCATCAAGTGAACCTCAAGCTCATCGCCGGCCTGAACGCCGAGCGGCTGGATGATCGCGTGGGCTTGCTCCAGCAGTTTGACGGCATCCGACGCGCCTCGGACAAGAGCGGCATGATGCGCGCGATTGACCGCTTCAATCAGCAGGCCGTCGGTATCCTCACTTCAGGCAAGTTTGCCGATGCACTGAATCTCTCGAAGGAAGATCCCAAGATGCTCGAGCAATACACACCCAAGATGAAGTTGGGCGGCGAAAAGTTTTACACGGCTGAAGGACCGACCTCCGCGCGCAAGCTCTTGATGGCGCGGCGATTGGTCGAGTCTGGTGTGCGCGTGGTGAGCGTGAGCATCAGCGATTTCGACACGCACTCCAAGAATTTCCCTCGCATGCGCAATCTGGTGCCCATCGTGGACCATGCGCTGGCCACGCTGGAGGCGGACCTGCGATCGCGCGGACTGCTCGACGAAGTGTTGGTGGTGGCGTGGGGCGAATTCGGCCGCACGCCCAAGGTAAACAGCAAGGGCGGCCGCGACCACTGGCCGCGCGTGTCCCCGGCCATCATTTTCGGCGGCGGCATCCGCACCGGCCAAGTGATCGGCGCCACGGACAGGATTGCCGGCGAATGCACCGAGCGCCCGGTCCATTACCAGGACGTCATCGCCACCATGTACCAGCACCTCGGCCTGAACCCGAACGCCGTGACGGTGGAAGACACCACCGGCCGGCCGCAGTATTTGTGCGACACGGGGCGTCCGATTCGTGAACTTGCTTAAGACCTCGTTTGCCGGCGGCTAAATGTGAAAGTCGCTGGCCTTCTTTTTTTCCTGCTTATCCAGCACACGCATGTCGAGGCCGTCGTAGATGACGAGGGAATTAGGTTTGACGCTATCCATGATAAAGACATTACCGCCGATGGTGCTGTGAGTGCCAATAATCGTTTCGCCGCCAAGAATCGTTGCGCCAGGATAAATTGTAACATGATCCTCGATTGTGGGATGGCGTTTTATGCCGCGTAACTGTTGTCCCCCGGAAGTGGAGCGTGCGCCGAGCGTTACGCCGTGATAGAGTTTAACGTGGTTGCCGATTTCGCAGGTTTCTCCGATTACGCAACCGGTCCCATGATCGATAAAAAAGTGATGGCCGATAGTTGCACCGGGATGCAGGTCCATCCCGGTACGGGCATGAGCCCATTCGGTCATTATGCGGGGCAACAAAGCAACCCCGGACTCATAAAGCACATGAGCCATGCGTTGCACGGAAATCGCCTCAATGTAGGGATAACTGACAATGATCTCCTCCTTACTTTTGGCCGCCGGATCACCATCAAAGGCGGCATCCACATCGGTTGTTAAGATTTCCCTTAATGCTGGCAGTTCGGAAAGAAACTGCAGCGTCAGTTCTTTGGCTGCAATTCGGGGGGGCTTTTCAGCCGTATTGTTGGGTGGGTTGTGGGAGATGCCTTTGATTATTTCATCCTCCAGTCGACCGGCTACCGAATCCATCAATAGCGCAGTCTCCATCTTGATTTCTGATGAGTGAGTAACTTTATTGTCGAAGAATCCCGGGAACAACAGTTGCAGGAGATCGGTGGTAATGCCAACGGTACCACTCTTGGAAGGCAAATTGGATCCATCCAAATGGTTGATGCCCCCTACGGTGGCGTAGGAAGCGAGCAGTTGATCTGTTAGTTCGGTTATCTTCACGTGGTCGAAGTAAAGCGTAGGCGCGATACGAACGCAAGCGTGCCTCAACTTTTGCTCGCCAGCACCCGTTCAATTGCCGCCATGACTTTATTGACGGTAATGGCCTTAAGACACCGAAAATCGATTGGGCATTCGCGCAAAAAGCAGGGAGAACAACCGGCATCGGTGCGGAGGAGTTGGTGTGGTGAATTAGTGTCATTAGGGAGTCCCGGGCCCGTTAGATCAGGACTGGTGCTGCCAAAGGGGACGATCACCGGCGTGCCTACAGCGGCCGCTACATGCATAGGGCCAGTGTCATTACATAGAACGACATCACAATCCATCAACAGAGAGACTAGTTCTGATAAAGAGGTTTTGCCGGCAAGGTTAGTAGTGTGGTCAGAAGGAATTTTCGAAGCGATTTCGTCGGCTGTTTTAACGTCGTTTGGGCCTCCCAAGAGTAAAACATGGGCTTGATGCTTTTCGATCAATTTATTCGCTACTTCAATGAAGTTTTCCATTGGCCAGCATTTGGCTGGACCATACTTCGCACCTGAAATGAGCCCAAGATAAGGACGAGGATGATGGGTAGTCTCAAAGGCGGAGGCATCATGTTTACAATTGAGTATTGGAGCAACCGGTGTGTCGTTTGCTCCAAGCTGTTTCACCAAGTGTAGATACTGGTGAATATGATGAGCGCTTGAGGGAAAAGTTTGAGGTTCAAGCTGGTTTATGAGGCGATATTCGATGTCGATTTTAACCCGTTTTTGCATGGGTATCGATTCTGGTCGGGGCTCAATTGCATTGGTAAGGAGAAAGTTTCGCCAGTTTCCGGCGAAGCCGATTCGCCGGGGGATACCTCCATGCCAGCACTCCAAGGCAGTGCGAAAGGAGTTAGGAAGGATTAGCGCCGTGTCGTAGGCATTGTTTCTTAGGCGTTTGCCAATCAAATAGGGTGATTCACCTTTTCTAAAAGTTAGTATGTCGTCGATATAATCACTTTCTTCCCAGAGGTCAGAGAGTTTTTCATCGGTAAGCAGGGTTAATTTTGCCTCCGGCTCAGCTTCACGTAGGCGATGAAGGGCCGGAAGGGTCATGATGGCGTCGCCTAGCCAATTGACGCTACGAATAAGAATGTTTTGCGAAGGGGTCATCGGATTTTTTCTTGGCGTGGTTTCCACCGGTTGTGTACCCAGAACCAGTTCGCCGGGTCACGGCGAATGGTTTTTTCCTGAACCTCGATAATGTCACGTGTAATGGCTTCGGTGCTGCGTCTTTGACCGTTTTCGCTTACTGGGATTTCCGGCCCAAGTTCAATTTTCCAACGACCAGCAGATGTTCGGAAACAAGCTGAAGGGAAAAGTCTACAATTATAACGCTTGGCTAAAACCGCTGGTGCAGGGCTGACAGATGTTTCTCGACCAAACACCGGCAGCCAGAGACCGCCGTCACCTGCATTCTGATCGGCCAAAAGTCCAAGCATGATGTGCGGGCTATTTATGGCTTCTTTGAGTTGGTCTCCTTCAGTACGGCGTTCGAAGTAAAGACAGCCAGAGGCGGCACGTAGTTGGAACAATAGTTTGTTTAGTTTGGGTTGGCGAAGAGCTCGGTAGGTGGTTGCTACCTGTCCGGAAGGGGCACCAAGTACAATCCAAGAGAACAGTTCAAAGTTTCCATAGTGACCGATCGATAAAACAACACGAGCATCCTTATCATTCGCAAATATTTCCTCAATGCGTTCATATCCCTCGATAGAGAGGATGTTTTTGATTTGTTCAGCATTCATTCCCCCGGTTTTCAGGATGCATGCATAGGTTTCTCCCAAGCGTTGGAAATTTTGTTTAGCGAGATTCACAACCTCGGTGGCCTTCATTTCCGGAAAGGCGGCCGAAATGTTATCAACAGCAACCTTTCGATGTCGTCTATCGAGATACCAGGCTAAGCCTCCGATTTGGCGACCAACCCATGCAAGGCAAATTGTGGGGGTGATAGAGGCCAAGCAGATAACACAACGTGCCGAAAAGTAGACAATAGTTTCCATTTATCGAAAACAAATCTTACGTACACATTCATTAAAATCTTTGGCACCGCTAAGAATCTTGATTTCAACTCGCATAAAGTAGATGGGTAAGTCACGTCGGTCTATTTTTGGGAATCGAACTGCATCCTTCTGGGTGGTGATTATAATTTCAGCGCGGCGTTTTTTTGCACGATTGATGGTGTTCAGAACCTCTTGCTGAATGAATCGGTGGTGGTCTGCGAAGCGCTTGGTATAGACCAATTCTGCCCCTTGTTGCTGGAGGCTTTGTTCAAAACTCTCAGGTTGGGCGATGCCGCTTAGTGTGGCGACTTTTTTACCTTTCAGCCAACCTATGTTCTCGCGTTGTTCATGTTTGAACACATCCTCGAAAAAAAGAGGCCAGTGAACGCATTCAATGATCCCAGCTTTTGAGTTATGTTTTCGAATTCTTGCTCTGAGAGATTTAGATTCGCCGTTACTCTTGGTAATGAAGATTGTGTTGGCGCGTTGGATATGTTCTGGGGGTTCGCGTAGAGTGCCGCGAGGAAGAAGGTGTTCGTTGCCGAAAGGTTGTTGTGCGTCTACTAACACAATGTCATGTCTTCGCCCAGAGAGTTTCCAGTACTGGAAACCGTCATCCAATAGAAGTGTGTCACAACCAAATTGCTCGATTGCATAGCGGCCTGACTTTACCCGGTCCTTATCTGTTAGAACCACAACGTCCTTTAGGTTTGAGGCGAGCATAAATGGTTCATCTCCGGCATCATCCGAATTGAGCAAGAGGCTTTTCCCGTCGGAGACGACGCGTGGGGGAGTAGTTTCTTCATTAAAGAGAAATATATCGCGCAGCCTTTGGGATAAAGGGGGAGGTTTGGAGCGATAGCCTCTCGAGAGTACAGCGACTTTTCGTCCTTGATCGGTGAGAACACGCGCAAATTTTTCCACTACCGGGGTTTTACCTGTGCCTCCCACAGTTAAATTCCCCACAGTAATGACCTGAACCCCCAAGGGATGATCGCGAATGATCCTCGCCTCATACAGCCATCGGCGGCCTTTAACAACGATTAGAAACACCTTGGAAAGGCCGTATAAAAAAATCCTTAGTAGAGCAGCCTTGTTTCCTTGCCTCTCGCCAAAGATAACCTCCAGTGCGAAGGTTTCAAATTGTTCCTGCCAGGCACGGATGGACTCGCGCA
>CAZHJW010000016.1:0-24605 GCA_964533265.1 uncultured Pedosphaera sp. | reverse complement strand
CGCGCCATGACGCCCAATGACCTTTGGGCTACGGTTTATGAGCACCTTGGGGTGGATTATACCCACGAATTTCCTGATCACGCAGGGCGACCCATGCCCATGTTGCCCTTCGGGGCCCCGATTCCCGAGCTTGCTCCAGTGACTTAGGTGGGAATATCCCAGTTGGCCGGGTCTAGTTGGTAAAAGGATCTCAATGCCGTATAGATTGATGGGCATTCCTTTTTTAGGCGGGTTGAACGCTCAAAAAAAGCTTCTGTTGCACAGGCAAAAAACTCTGCCCTCCATTTCTCGGTACCGTAGGTTTCGAGGCCGTACTTACCAATAACATGACCTTTTCCAGATTTGTAGGCTTCTTCCAAAATCGGGTATTCGCGGTCTACCAGGTCTTCCCACATCTTACGATTGGGTGAATTTTCCGGCACGGGCACACTCTGGGCTATGTTATCATCCACGTTATCCAGCACGTGTGCAAATTCGTGCATGGTAATGTTATAGTTATCATCCTCAACACTCATGCCATATTGGGTTGATTTCCAATTTAACTTTACGAACGTGGTAGTGGCGCTCCCCGCCCAATCTTCCTTGCCTTCGGACATATCCTTCCAGATTTCCACCCGTGCAATTCGCCTGTAGTCATGGGGACTGCGGTTGAGGATCAGTATGCAGGCTTCAGCCGCCACGCATATCCGGTATTGGTCGGTAATTTCCGCTTCTCCCTTGGCTTCGAATTGAATCTCGTCCAGGAAAATATGAATTAGCCCGTGTAGCTTGCTGCATAGATCAGAAGGAAGGCGCGAGTAATGCTTCACATTACGCTGAAGAATCTTCTGCCATTCATCAGGGAACGGCTTGACGGCCAATTCACGTTGCCTTTGCTCAACCCAGTATAGTGGCCAGCAACCGTAATATTGTATGAAGGCTTCATAAAGATCGGGAACATCCTTTTGCATGGAATAGGGTTGGCAAAAGAAAGAGACAGTGAAGTCCCGTATGAAATCGTTCATATACATAGAGTTCATTGTTTCCCACCGATAGAGGGACTTTTTTTCGCGACGGTCCCGATATTCTTTCATGCAATTTTCGAACCGGCTTTTCAATGGGTACCAGTCCTGTTCCAGGGCAAGGCGCGGTGCGAGCCCCAGGAGGATGGGTTGCGTTGTTGCCTGTAGTCGGTTGATGTGATCGCTAATTACTTTCCAGGAAAAATGAATCTCTTTCTTTTCCAGATCGTTGTGGTAGGTACGGTCGTTCATATAGGCCTCGTATTCGATGCCGTCTAAGGTGAGGCAGGCACCATATTCGACGCCGTCTATGGTGAACTTATCGGGATGGAGGATAATGCGTTTAATGGGTGTGAAAATACGATACTCGTGGTTCAGCTTTAAAATGCAGGCCTGTCCGGCAAAGGCGATCTTCATGGACTCTGTTACCGTTAGTCCATCGCGTCCTTCAAAGGCATATTCCTTAAGGAATTCGCGGGCCAGTTTGATTAATTTGCGTTTTTCCTCTGGAGGGAGGAGCCGGTAAAGGGCCACCTCTTCGTGTAAAACCCCGGGTACGGTATCGGGGATCGGGTCGATAATGACAGGAGGAACCTCCACGATTTCCTCTTCAGGCCAGTTGTCTGTATCGAGCTTATAGAAGGAGTTAAGTTTGTGATAAACTTCGGGTACGTTTTTTTTCAGTTCCTTGGGTTGATCAAAATAAACTTCAGTCGCAGCGGCAAAAAATTCAGTGGGGTCTTTTGTTCCATCTTCATCTTTGATCAAAATGTCTCGCCCCTTGATCTCAATATTTTCCGCCTTTTCGTATAGCTCCTTTAGCCACCTCTTCCATGGTTTATATTGGGGGGAGTCTTCCTTAAGAGGGACGCCGCCCCATTCGTTATCCGGTGTATGATCCAGGGTATGGGCAAATTCATGTATAATAATACTACCATTATCGCTACTGGTGTTCATTCCCTCTGCAGACCATTGCCACACAATCCAGATTTGGTCAGGCCCTCCTAAGCCGGCGGCACGACCTTTATCGAGTGAGCACCGGGAAATTGTTACCCGCTCCATCTTTTCGTAGTGGTTAAAACATTCGATAGCGTTTGTTTTAACATTAAGGATCAATAGGCAGGCTTCTCCTGCAACACGGACCCGCATCTCCTCGGTGATTTCCAAAGGAAAATTTTCCTCTTCATACGGTTCAAAATCGATTTCGCAAAGAAAGAGGTTGATCAGTTGGTGCAGCTTGGGTTTGAGATGCTCCGGGAGCCTCCGGTATAGTGAGGAATTTTTTTCGAGGACTTTTTTCCAGTGTTCAGGCAAGGGAACATTTGCCACCTCCTCCAGTGGATTGATCTTGGGTTTCCAAAAAATAATTGCGCTCGGTACCTGGCGGATTTGCGCTTGTTTGATGTCTCGCAGTTGCTGGATCGAATCCGGTACTGGGAGTTCAGGGGCCAGGATATCGGTATCGAAGCCAGCGAATATTTCTGACCAGAACATAAATTGCTTGAGACACCCCCAGGCACCCAAACCCATGATGACGGCACCCGGGAAGAAACATATACTGATGCCTTGGAATCCAGCTCCGATTGTGCCGATGGAAAACCCTAAAAAGCCAACTACAGAAAATACACTGCCAAACATGCACAGCAGGCAGATAATCCCGGTCTTAAATCGTCCGTTTCGAGTATTACTGGTTTTCCTAATAGATTCCACTTCGTGAGGGTTATGACATAAAAAAACGGCCGCTGAAAGCGGGCCGTAACTCCTCACACATATAAATTAAGCTTAGTTGAGGGCTTCCAGCGCAGGGTCATTTATCATGCTTGATGAGGCTTCCAGCGCGAAAGAAAACGCATTCTGCAGGTCATTGATCTGCCCCATGGCGGCAAACATATCGTTACCCACCTCGTTCAGGTCTTCGGCAACCCCTTCAGCGAAGGGTTTCATGGGGTCCGCAGCACTAATTGCTGCAGCAACCGCCTTGGCCACCGCGGCGAAATCCGTCCGGGAAAGATCAGCTGCGGCCGGGGTCGAGCGTTCAGCAACCGGTTGGCCCTTAGACCGGGAAATTTGGGGTGCGGGTACAGCTGCAGGACCTGTCTGCCGGGGTTTTATGCCCCCATAGCCAGAAGCCTGTGGAAATCCTCCAATGCTGTTTATATCTAGAGACACCTAGTAATTAGGGGTTGCGTCCTTGGTTTTTTTATACGTACCACAGGTTGTTCAAATTCGCAAGGCGATTTTGAGGTTATTCCCCGAAAAATCTATTAATCATACGTATTCGGACTATTTGATACGTGTGCGGAGGGGTTGTTTTGAGCGACGTAACAGCCCTTTGAGAACAATAAAAAAATCAGTGCTAACACCCCAATAATCACGATCAATAGCAGCGTACTATTACGAATGGAGATTAGTAGATCGTTCGTTCTGTCTATGCGGTCTAGAAGGGTTTTTTGGAACTCCGAATCTTTCATCGTCCCCTTCTGGGGTTTCTCGTCCAGCCGGATCGTATCATCCCGGCCTAATACCAGATAGCCGACGACCACAAGAAGCACGACCACCAGCGTGATAATAAAGATGGTGTCATCGCCCATTTTCGCCAGCCACAAATGGTACATGACGTACTTTATGGTGTTGGCTTAGAGCACGCCAAGGCAAATAATCATCCGCCTTATGGATTCATTGGAGCCACCTGCCTCGCATCATGTTCAAGCTGCCTTTGGCTGGATCGAACTGGGCAACGTGCCTGAAGCGTTGGCTGAGTTGGATCGTATTCCCGTGGATTTACAATCGCTCCCCGCCGTACAGGCCTCTCGTTTGGACTGTCTTATTGCCGGTGAAAAATGGAACGAGGCTGCAACCTTGGCAAAGGTGTTGTGTGATCAGTATCCCGAGGAGGCCGGTTTCTGGTTGCACAATGCTTACGCCACACGCCGATGTGAAGGCGGCAGCATTGAAGCGGCGCATGAATTATTGGCGCCGTGTGTGGAACTCTTTCCCGATGAATGGCTTATTGCCTACAATGTGGCTTGTTATTTTTGCCGAATGAATCGGCTAGAGGAAGCAACCGCCATGATGGAAATTGCCCGTGCAGTTGGCGGCGAAAGGGTGGACGAATTGGCTAAAGATGATGAAGACCTGATGCCTTTAAGGGAGCTTTAGAGGGCAGCCTTCAGTTCGGTGAGGAATTTTTCAACATCGGCTTCGGTATTGTAGCCGTGTAAGGCCATGCGTAGACGACCAGCATGGTTCATCACATGCACTTCAGCCGCCTCTAAGTGGGCGTGGATATCATCGGTCCGGTTGTGCTGGATGGCAAGGATGCCACTATAGTTACCTTTGCGCTGGGGGCACATGGGGGTTAGTCCTAGTTTCTCTAAACCGGCTTCCAACTGGGTCACCAACGGATTGGCGTGAGCGGCAATGGTTGCCACTCCTACGCTCTCGATATAGCCCAGTGCGGCGTTCAACGAGTAGATTGCAGCGTAATTGGGCATCCCCACTGAAAAACTGAGGGCTCCTTCTTTGCGCACGGTCCGCTCAAAACGGTCGGTTTCAAAGGCGTTCTCCAGATGAAACCATCCACCGGCGTTCGTGGTAATGGCTTCTCCTTTATCAGGAATCCCCACAATACAGCCTCCATGTACGCCCAATATCCATTTGTGGGTGCTGGAAATGAGGACATCAAAATCAGAACAATCCAGTTCTATTCGGCCTAAAGCCTGTGTCACATCCACTGCCAGCTTTGCCTGTGGTGCGTGAGTACGAATGGCTTCGATGAAGGGTGTCCAGTCTATGCGGTGACCGTTGAAAAAGCTGACCAGCGACACTTGCACCAGTCGAGTACGTTCGTTGAGCAAATCGGGCAGGTCATTGGTGTTTAATGCACCATTGTGCGATTTCCACATCCGCACTTTGGGTGGTGCTGCAGCATTAAGCCAGGGAGTGGCCCCAGCAGGGAAGTCCAGATCAGTGATCACCACTTCATCCTCTGGTTTTAGACTCAAGGCGTTGGCCAGTAGATTGTAGGCTTCTGAACTGCACGAGCAGAATGAGATTTCACTGGGTTCCAGTCCTACCATGCGTGCAGCGACTTCACGACAAGCCTCCATGGTTTCATTGTGTGGGACTCGGCCACGCATTCCCAATCCCTTGTCTCTGGCATATTGTGCCAGTGCCTCATGCACACACACAGGAGGGATGCTTTCAGCCGCCGTATTAAGATAGGTCATGTCGGCTAATGCCGGAAAATCCTGCAATCGTGATTCTTCAGTCAGCATTCTTATTTGAGTAGATTCAAGGCGAGATCCATGTAGGCCGTTGTCCCGGTCTCCAGATCGTCCAGGGAAACGAATTCATCCTTGGTATGGGCCTGGGCGATATTACCGGGACCCAAAATAATGGTGGGTACGCCTACGGCTGCAAGTTTGCTCGCATCACATCCAAAGGCGACGGTATCAGATTTCTCTTGTCCTCGTAATTTACAGGCGGTTTGCACCAACGGATGATCGGTCGCAGTTTCAAAACTTGGACTGTCGTGATAAGGCGACTCGATAATTAACTCATATCCCTGACGTTGTCCCACTTTTGTCCGAACAAATTCTTTCAAGGCTTTGTGGGTTTCAGCAGTGTTCTGGCCGGGGACTGTCCTGATATCGATTGTGACAGCACATTCATCGGGAACAATATTCACTGCACTACCCCCTTCCACCATGCCCACTGATCCAGTGCACGGGCTGAAGTCAGGACGGGTAAACTGGCCGATCTCCTCGTCAAAAAACGCCTGCAGAGCTTCAAGCACCGGGGCCATGCCGACGATGGCATTTCGTCCTTGGGAAGGATCACTGCTGTGTGCGGCGCGACCTCGCACGCGGATGATGATTCGCAGGCAACCCTTGCAGCCGCGGATTACACGCAACTGAGTTGGCTCTCCCACCACCGCAAAGTTCCATGGTTCATGATCCTCAATGAGCTTAAGGATTCCCTGGAATTCTGTTTCCTCGTCCACAACGCAACCTACGGTGAGGTGGCCTTTCCAGTCATCACGTTCGCGTATTTGTAACAACGTTGAAAGCATGCATGCCAAAGGACCTTTCATGTCGGTTGAGCCTCGCCCCCATAGACGGCCATCCCTGACTTCACCAGAAAATGGATCGATATCCATGCCGGCAACACTAACAGTGTCGGTGTGTCCATTTAGGAGCAGGTGCGGTCCTTCGCCATTGGTGATCGTGAAGGAAATATTGTCGCGTCCGGGGAGGACCGGTTCACGCAGAGTTTCCAAGTTATGCTCCTTGCCCCACTCCTCGAGCCAGTCGACTACCTCGTTTTCGCCTGGGCTTTTAGGGTCATGCAGTGGATTGACGCTGGGCCTGCGGACGAGTTCTTGGGCAATTTGCAATGCGTTCATGGCAAAGGGAAATGGCTGGGCCGAGATTGGCTGTATTCGCGCACAAGCGAAAGGCAAAAGAGGCGAACGGGGTTGCCATTTCCCGGCTCTCTTTCTATTTTCACCCCATCCATGAGTGATAAGACTTTCAATATAGCCATCGTTGGCCTCGGGTTCGGGGCTGAATTTATCCCGATACATCAGGCTCATCCCAATGCCAACCTGATTGCGGTCTGTCGACGTAACGAGGAGGAAATGACCAAGGTGGCTGATGAATTCAATATTGAGAAACGCTACACCGATTACGACGAACTTCTGAAGGATCCTGAGATCGATGCGGTTCACATTAATTCCCCGATTCCCGATCACGCCCCTCAATCCATCAAGGCGCTGCGGGCAGGCAAACATGTGATGTGCACGGTCCCCATGGCCACCACCATCGAGGAATGTGAAGAGCTCTGTAAAGTCGTTGAGGAGACTGGGCTCAAATACATGATGGCTGAGACGGTTGTCTACAGCCGTGAATTTTTATACATCAAGGAACTCTATGACAACGGTGAGTTGGGTAAGCTGCAGTATCTGGCGGCCAGTCACCCGCAGGACATGGACGGGTGGCCGAGTTACTGGGAGGAGATGATTCCCATGCATTACGCTACTCATGTGGTTAGCCCCTGTCTTGGGATGGTCGATGGCTTGGCTGAGTATGTGAGTTGTTTTGGTAGCGGCACCGTGCGCGATGATATTGCCCAGAAGAGCGGCAACAAGTTTGCTGTAGAAAGCTGCCACATCAAGATTCAGGACAGCGATTTGTCCGCCCACATCTGGCGGTTCCTGTATGACGTGGCTCGGCAATACCGTGAAAGTATCGACGTGTATGGCAGTAAAAAGAGCTTTGAATGGACGCTGGTCGAGGGCGAACCCAGCATCCTACACGTGGCCAAGCGTCCGGAGGCTGAGATTCCTGAAAAAGTGGAAATTCCTGACTTCGCCCATCTCCTGCCGGAACCCATACAGAAGTTCACTCAAAGTATTGAGGATGCTGACCATCTTTCCTTTGTCCAGGGAGGCGGTCATGGTGGTAGTCATCCGCATATGGTTAATGAGTTTCTTAGCGCACTGGTTGAGGATCGCGACCCATGGCCTAATGCCAAGACGTCAGCCAACTGGACCTGTGTTGGGATTTGCGCTCACCAATCTGCCGAGCAGGGCGGAGTTAAAATCGATATGCCCGCCTTCACTCTTTAATCCAATGAAAACAACAATCACTCGAAGACAATTCATCCAGCGCTCAACTTTAGCTGCCAGTACACTGGCAATCCCCACCTTTGTGCCTAACCGCGTGTTTGGGGCCAATGAACGGCTCAATGTGGCCGGCATTGGTGCAGGGGGCAAAGGTGCGGTGGATATTGATGGTTGCTCGCGCGAGAACATCGTGGCGATGGCGGATGTGGATTATGTGCGGGCCCAGACTTCCTTCAAGCGCTTTGATAAGGCGATCCGTTACAATGATTTCCGGCAGATGCTGGAGAAGGAGGGCAAGAATATTGACGCGGTTACTGTTTCGACTCCGGACCACACCCACGCAGTGGCAGCCGCTATGGCCATTAAGATGGGTAAACACGTGTACTGCCAGAAACCTCTCACCCACACGGTTTCTGAAGCGCGAATTCTTACCAAGCTGGCGCGCCAGCACAAGGTGGCGACACAGATGGGCAATCAAGGCCATTCCAACCCAGATTCTCGGCGACTAGTGGAGCTGATTCAGGCGGGGGTACTGGGGGAAGTGAAAGAGGCGCATGTGTGGACTAACCGTCCTGTCTGGCCACAGGGCATTGATCGGCCCAAGGAGAAACCGCCGACACCTGATACACTCGATTGGGATCTTTGGCTCGGGACAGCTCCAGTGCGGCCTTATCACCCTGCTTATCTACCATTCAAATGGCGTGGGTGGTGGGATTTTGGGACGGGCGCCTTGGGCGATATGGGCTGCCATAATCAGGATCTGGCCTACTGGGCACTTGAATTGCGCGACCCTGTCAGTGTGGAAGCCAAGTCTTCAGAGGTAAATAACGAGACGGCTCCCAAGTGGTCAGAAGTGACCTATCAATTTCCCAAGACTAAAAATCGCGGCCCAGTGAAATTGACTTGGTATGATGGCGGCAAAAAGCCAGATCCGGCCTTGGCCAAGGAAAAGACATTGCCGGCTAATGGCAGTATCATTATTGGCTCCAAGGATACCTTGTATGTGCCGATGTACTGGGGGCCGGGCCAGTTTTTATCGGGAGCAAAAACCGAGGATTTCAACAAGGTGGCGGAGTTTCTGCCCAAGCCCAAGGATTTTGGCAGCCATCATTATCAGGAATGGATTGATGCCTGCAAAGGGGGCAAGCCGGCCTATTCAAACTTCGATTATGCCGGGCCCATGACTGAAAGCGTATTATTGGCAAATGTGGCTTTACGTTCTGAAGGGAAAATTGAATGGGACGCCAAGAAAATGCGGATCACCAATTTACCGGAGGCCAACAAATATGTTACCCACAAATATCGTGGCGATTGGAAGCTGTAGGGCAGGAAAAAACCCTCCCAGTTACGGGAGGGTTTGTGGATTAATTAACTAAATCTGAAGAGTTAGGCCTGTTGCCAGTACTATACCGTTCCTGCTTCTTGCGGCTCTCCACCGCCGGCTCCGCCGTACTGTGCATCGCCATAGCCGAGCATAAGCCATCCTATACCAAGGCACATGAGTAACCCGGTTCCAACTCCTCTACCAAAACCTTTCGCTATCTCTATGTTGACCATGATCATTACTACAATTCCCACAATGGGTATTAGCATTAAGACAAACCACCACACGGGTTTTCGAGCCATGTTTAACATACATATAACGTTGTAGATTGGAATAATACAAGCCCATCCAGGCTGACCTGCCTTTGCAAAGGCTTTCCATACACCCGCTATCATCGCTACGCAAATAACTAACGGAAGTAAGAACATGATAATACCTATGATTGCACCCATACTATTTTCCTCCTTTTTGACCTACTTGATTGCAGGATCACTTAGGGTACACAATTTCCGTTGAAAGTCGAATTATAAATTTAGCTTTAGATTATAATAGGCTCTTTCTAAGGGACTGGATTCGTTCTGCCGCTGGGCCGGGACTGCGCGCACTAATATCTTCAGTTTGGTGGGTGGTTTTAATCACAATACACACCGGGCCCTCTTCATGCAGAGTTTCATGTTCAAACCGGAATGATTCAGCATCATCAAATTCGTATACTTCGCAAAAGCCAGCCGCTCTAGCGAGCTCAGCAAAGTTAACCGAGTTGCCTCCCGCGCGCTTGGATTCGTGCCCCACGGTTGCTTGGCCGCCGGTGACTTCATAAACACCATTATCGACCACAATCAGGGTAAAGTTTTTCGGGGCTCGGGCGGTAATGGTTACCAGGCACCCTAGATTCATAAGCAGACATCCATCGCCATTAACAACAATAACGCGTTGATCCGGCTTCGCTAGGGCAATTCCAAGGCCCAGTGATGGTCCCTGTCCCATACTGGAGGGCATGTAGACCAGATCCTTGGGGTGGGGTTCCAGTTTCTGCCATTCGCGTGCGGCTCCCATCGTCGTGATAACCACCGCATCCTTGCGGTATTGGTGTATCACAGCCAATGTGTCAATTAAGGGGATCATGGCTGAAGGGCTTGGTGGATATTGAGGGTGTTTTTGAGAGCTTCCTCTAAAGAACCTCCCTGTATCACTGCCCCGGTCCGTTCTGGGTCCCATTGGGGACGGTGATTCTTTAGTATAACGTAAAGTGCGCCCTTATTAAATATTTCTGCAGCAGCACCGCCCACCTTGATGGTGCCGTTTCCTGCGTCATTTGCAGTTTCGGCTATTGCCAGCTCTTTCCATCGGCTGCGACCGAATTCTGAATACAAGGATTGATTTGATTCATGGACGTGTATGATGGCATGGGTTTCGGGAAAATTATCATAAAGATACCAGTGCATCAGGCACTCCGAAGATGGTAATTTGGTTCCATGGAAATAGGCTTCGTCGTTTGTACATTTTTCGATGTACACAAAATCCTTGGATTCCAGATTCTGTTTGGAGCCTAACTGTGTGCCAGTGATTATGAACCCAGCCTCGTGCCGGTGGCTAATATTGCCGTTGCTTCCAATGAGAGTGGTACCCTCATAACTTGAAAGTAAGTCACGTTCAGCCAACTCGGTGCAGGCCGCAGACATGTGGGTTGTATTTTCAGGGATCGCTTCAGACAGTTGGACTGGTTTGAATTGTATGAAGTCGCTCATAGTTGCTATGCGGCTCCCTCGGCCATCAAGCAAATACCGGGGATCTCTTCCTCGGCGCATTTTCGGAAATGCTCTGCAAATTGTGGTTTCTTGGTTTCCTCATCAAGGAATACAGTATCCAAAGCCCAGGCGTTCAGTATGGGTTCAGTAAATTTAAGGCAGGTGTCACCCGGTAGCGATTCAGCATTAAGGTAACTGCGGTAGCCTATCAGGCCGTAGATGGGCAATTGATAGTCGTGTGCAATATTGCGCATGGCATCCCCGCTTTCAAAGAGGCCCGTGCATTGAATAATAACGATGGGTTTGGCTCCTCCTAGATACAACCCGGCTGCCAGTGCCCACGCTTCACCTTCACGGCAAACCTGGATTAGTTCTATATTTTCGGATTTTTGCAGGGATTCATCCCATTGCCCCAGCGTGCTATCTGGAATCCACACCACGTGTGTAATCCCCAGTTCATTGAGCGTCGAAATAAATTCGTCTGGAGTGAACACTATTTCTTTTCTGTCTTAAAAATTGGAATGAACTGTACCCATGAAGGACCCTGACCAGTGGGTTGCTGGTGAACCTTGGTGAGTTTCCCTGATTTGGGGTTCCGTTTGTAGATATGTAAATCATGTGAGCGTTGGCCGGCCGCAATCATCCACTTGTTATTCGGCCCCAAGTTAAATGAGCGCGGTGTTTCACCGGTAAGAAATTGGCCGATGCTTTTCAACTTGCCGGTCTTGGGGTCCACGGCAAAACCGGCAATGGAATTGTGGCCGCGGTTGGAAGCGTAAACAAATTTTCCATCCTGAGTGATCTCAATATCTGCGCAGGTGTTCTTGCTGCCATCAAAATCGGTAGGCAAGGTGCTGCTCGTGTGAAAGGCCTTTAGTAGGCCAGTGGAGCGGTTGAGGTGGTAAGCGGTAACACTGTCTCCCTTTTCGTCGTCGCAGTAAACGATGGGGAGCTTGGGATGAAAAGCCAGATGCCGTGGTTCCAGTCCGGCCGCCGGGCTGGCGGTAAGCGGGTCATTCTTAGAGAGTTTCCCGGTTGCTGCATCAAACCTAAATTGATAAACCGCATTCGGGCCGGTATGGGGCACAAAGGCAAATTTGTTTGAGGCATCAGGTAGAATCGCGTGCGCACATCGGGCGGTTTCGATGCGGCTCAACGGGCTGGCCTTCACTGAGCCGTTCTTGTTGATGGGATGACTGCCCACCACCCCTCCACTGTAGCTGGCCCAAAGGAGCGTGCGTCCGGTCCGGTCGGTAGCCACGTATGCGGCGTTGGCACCGATGTCGGTGGTCCCAAGCGGCACGAGGGTTTTTTTTGCATGATTAATATTAAATGCGGCAACGCTGTTGGCTGACCGCACCGAGACATACAGGGTGTTGCGATCGAGGTTGAAACTTTGCGAACCAGGAGAACCGTTAAGGTTGTATTTGGCTCGTTGGATAAGTGCGCCGGTTTGGGGATTTAGTTCGTAAAGATGCAATGCCTGGTCCTTCCCGGCAGACACTGCTACGAGTAATGCTGCAAATACTAAGTTCATGGGTCCGTTAGGCTAGGCTGTGAATCAGGCTCAGGCAAGCTACTCTCAAGGGGGGAATGGGGTCGACAGCTCATCAGGATGGTGATAGTAAATCCCTTGTTACCGTACGGACGCATTGGGAATTTGATGCAGTAAGGGTGTCTCATACCACATGTAATTACGCTACCATTGAAGGCTTTTAACTAGTAATGGATCAATTTACTGAATAATTATGAGCGAAGGTCAACCGCCAGCGCCTCCTGGAGGGGCACCGCCGACTGCTGCCGCCGTTCCCGCACCTGCTCCGGGGGTACCGCCGACTGCTGCCGCCGTTCCCGCACCTGCTCCGGGGGTACCGCCGACTGCTGCTGCCGTTCCCGCACCTGCTCCGGAAGCTCCACCAACCGCAGCCGTTGGGCCCGGAGGGACGGCGCCACTGCCTGGCGGAGTTCTATCGGCACCACCTGCTGCTATTCCTGCACCTTCAATCGAGGGAACTGTGGCTCCGACACCTGTGCCTGTCGCCTCTGAGGAGAGCGGAGTTCTTGCAGAGCCGGAACAGCCTTTTTTTAGCGTAATGTTGCTTGATGGTCAGCCGATCGAATTCCCAGTGGAGATGACCGGATCCGAGCAGGATTTAGGGCAAGGACCGGTAATCCTTCAGCCCAATGGTCGCGGTGTAGAGACAACCACGCACAAATATATCGCGTTCGATTCAGGAGAGACGGCGCTCTATGATTTGGTGTCTGATCCGGATGGGCAGAACAATATTGCGATTGATCCCGCACAATCAGCTTTGGTGCAGGAGTTGTCGGCAAAGTTGGCTAATTTTCCCACTGTCGTTCCGTCTCCTAATCCTGTGGAACAAACAGCACCGGCCCCAATTGAGGCAATTCCAGTTCCACCGACTCCGGATATTCCCAAAGTAGCGGCCCCAGCACCGATCTCTGCCATACCAGTTGGGCCTCAACCTACAACAGATACGCCACCAGTTCCTCTGCCAACCAACAAGCCCGTGGGAATCCTGCCGCCACCGCTGCCCAAACCCTCAGAAATCAAGCTTCCTGAGCCAGGGTTGCCACCTGGAGTCGGTGATTCTGACGTGAGTGAAGAGTCCGTTTCCGCAGTTTTGCCACCGCCCAAGCCCACAGTTTCAGCAGAAATTGAATTACCCAAGCCTGGCTTACCTAAGCCTTCTGAGGTGCCGGAACTGAAGACTCCTGGAAAACCGGTAATACCTCCACCTTTGCCCTCTTCTGGGCAGACGGAAAAGCCAACCCTCCCCATTCCTTCATTGCCCAAACCAACAGAGAAGGCGAGTGAAGAAGGCAAAAAATCACCTTTACCACCGTTGCCAAAAAGTCCGGTAAAAACTGATTTGGAGACGGAGAAGGGACAAGAATCTGCTGAGTTGAAAAAGGACTTACTAGAGGCTTTTGATACCGATGGTGATGGTAAAATCAGTGAGAAAGAGAAGCCTACGGAAGAGCAGTTAGAAAAATTTACCGCTCGCCGCCGGGAGAAACCCATCGTCGACCCGCTTGATAACAAGCGCAAATCGCGAATCGAAGCCGAGAGTGCGGTAAAAACCGCGATGCGCGAGCTTGAAGAAGCTCGAATGCGTGAGGAAATGGCCGAGCGGGAAGAACTCGAAGCTCATAAAAACACGTTCGAGAAAGCCCAGCGAGGTCGTGAACAGTGTGATGAGGAAATAGATAAATTAAGGCAAGCGGATCAATCCCGCCATGAAAAAGCTGAAGCAACCATCGCTAAGCTTAAGCAGGAATTTGAACACAAAGAGGAATTGATTCGCCATGGGGTTCGCAACAAAAAAGCAGCCCGTCTTGAAGACGAAGATCGAATTAGAGACTTGGATAACGATCTGGCTAGTTTGCATGAAGAAGCCGAAGAAAAGGAGCGCAAAGCAGAGGAAGAAGACAAGCGGATTGCTGAAGAAAGGCGTGTGGCTAAAGAGCTTTATTTGGAGCGGGTAAGGGCAAGTGAAGAGGAAAAGGAAGCCCGTTTAGCGGATAAATCAATTCAGGAAGAGGAAGAGGAAAGTCTGAAGCAGGAATTGCAGAGTGAGGAAGTGCTGCTACAGGAGAAGCTGAGGGGAATCAAGTTTGAGGAAGATGATGAACACTCTCGTGTTGAACATGAGGTGGAAGTGCTGGAAAGAAACCGCGAAAAATTTATCTCTCAGGAAAATATAGAAGACCAAGAGATACGGGACCTCACGGCTAAGGCGGAGGCAAGGCGGATGGCGATCACCAATGAAAAAAAGGTCGAACGTCGTATGGCCGTGGCCGAACACGAGGCAAATCTAATTAATCTGGCTCGTACGGAAGAAAAGCCAGGGGAAGAAATTGCGATTGATCTCAAACAATCATCGGCAGCGGACGAGGAGCCGCCATCGCCAGAGCTGGCCCCGGTGGGATTGAAGTCCCTTAGGCCTGCTTTACCCGCGGTGCCCGTTCCTGTAGTTGCCGAAGAAAAGGTGGCAAAACCAAATTTGCCAGAGTTGCCGCCTTCTGCGAAAAGCAAAAGTGATGATGAAGATGATGTGCTTCCGGCGATAATCAAACCGGGCAGCAAATCTGTCCTGCCGGTAATCACTGAAGATGATGAAAAGCCCGCTTTTCCCCTTGCCGAATTCTCCGTGCCCGCTAATGAGCCGATTTCGGAGGAAAAGCAGGAGAAGAAAGGTAAATTATTTGGAAAACTATTTGGGGATAAAAACAAGGATCAACCCGGGTCAGGGTTGTCAGGGCTTCCCCCATTACCGGCATCGAAAACCGGAGGTTCTGAACCAAACTTACCGCCGTTGCCAAAGCCGGTTACTGAAGGGCCGGAGCCCGATTTGCCTGCCTTACCGGTTGCGGGGTTGGCCCCATCTAAAAAAGCTGCAGACATTCCTCCCTTACCTCCTTTACCCTCTTCCAAAGCGGAATTATCTTCGATTCCCAGAGGAGAGGAAAAAGGTTCGACTGGCGAGCTAGAGCGCAAAACCTTGGAGCGAAAGCTCGAACGAATTGCCGATGAACGTGCTGAACGGATGAATGATTTAGCCGCCATTGAGCCGTCGGTTCCCAGCCTGCCTAAACCCAAGGCGGCTGGAGATCTCCCAGCCCTTCCATCTATGGCGGGAAGTCCGAAACCTGAAGTTTCTGTTCCGCTCAAGCCTGCTTCTTCGCCTCCGCCCAAGACTCCGTCTGAAGGGTTGCCACCTTTGCCTTCAACTGGAGGAGGTGGTAAGGCAGCCCTGCCCCCATTACCTAAATCAGGAGCCGCGCCTTCTCTTCCCAAGCCGGATGGTCCAACAGGTGGGTTGCCGCCTCTGCCTGCCGCCGGAGGAGATAAGCTAGGCCTACCCCCATTACCCAAGCCGGGTGATGCTCCGGGTGGATTACCGCCCTTGCCGGGAAAAGATAAGTGATTTTAGTGAGGTAACGCGAGAAAGCGGTTGAGCTGTTTTCCGCTTCGTATGTCCCAGAGGCACACTGTGCCATCATGTGCACCGGTTGCAACCCGCTGGCTTTTTCCATGCCACGCCATGCTCATTAACCATCCATCAGTATGCTCGAAGGTCTTGAGGGCTTTGCGGTTGTCTGCTTGAAATAGTCTGGCCTCACCGTTACTGCCATAGGTGAAAAGTGAGTTGCCAATGCAAAGGACTTTGTGCTGGTCGTGGCTGAGTCCCTTGATATCCGCCACTTTTTTGGCGCCAAAACGTTTACCGTCAATATCCGCCAGGCCGGACTCCCACACGTGCAGAGCTCCTGAATGGTCTACGCTAAAGACTTCTTTACCATCTGCGCGAAAGGCCACCCCTTGAACGGCCGTTTTATGACCGCCATAGGTGCTGATGCTTGCAGAGGTTTTTAGATCAAAAATCTTGGCGGTATGATCGCGGCTTGCTGATGCCAGAAACCGGTTGTCTGCACTGAATGCCAGTGCCATCACCCAATCCGAATGGTTGTCAATTTTTCGTTCACGCGAAAAGTCATTGGGATCAAAAATTGTTACCGCGTTGGCCGCATCGGCCACTGCTAAACGCGAGGCATTGGCGTCGAGTTGTATGTCCAGAACCACATCGGAAGCCTGATGGACTACCGCACGAAGTTTGCCTTCAGGAGTAAAGGCGCGGACTTCTCCGAGTTCTCCGGGAATGCCGCCGCCGGCGAGCAGTGTTTGGCCATCGGGCAACCAAGCCAGTGCGAAGGTCCGTTGAGACATGTTTGCAATACGGTGCTGTAATTGGCCCTCAAGATTCCAAATAGTGATTTCACGTAATCCACTGACTGCAAGTGCCTGGCCATCCGGCGTGAAAGTGAGTGCGGTGATGGGCAATGGCCGAGAATATTTGGAGGGAGGCGGATCGTGGTGCCTAGTGGGGATAATCTCGACTAGAGGTGTTTTTGGGTCTGTTCCATCAAACTTTGCCCCTTCATCAATCCATTGACGGAAGAGTTCCACCTGCGCCTTGGATAAAGGTCCTGACTTTTGAGGCATTCGCTCATCTGTTTGAATTGTGGTGAGAAGTTTCAATAGCAGGCTCTTGTCTGATTTTCCGGCTATTACCCGCGCGGGTTCCTCCTTCAATGCGCGCATGAGTTCTGAATAACTGTCTACCCGATAGTCTCCTTTCGCTTCCTTGGTTCCGTGGCACGATTGGCATTGGTTGCGTAATAAAGGTGCTATGTCCGCCTTGAAACTGATGGGTAAGGCAACAGCAAGAGAGGTCGTAAGAAAAAAAAGCAAAGTGTACCGCATCAGTGTTGGAACAAGAATTCATTCATATTCAAGACCGCCCACATCAGATCGGCAAGACCTTCTTCGCGGGTTGGTTTGTCGGCGAGATAAAAGTTGATGGCCTCGCGTTCCCGTCGGGTTGGTATACGGGAGAGGGCAAGCATGTATAGTTCAGTTATGACTTTCTCACTCTGGGTGCCCTTATTGAGCCATTGTTTAATGCGGCCTTTGGGGTGGGCGATTTTATCATGGATAAACTTACCATTCATCAGTTCCAGAGCTTGACTCAATTGAGGGTCAGTCGGGCGTTCACAGGCGCATGCAGTAGTGCGTGCAGGCATTCCGAATGTTTTGAGGAGTGGATGTTTCAGGAATGGGCCGGGTAACGCCGTGGCACGAGTTCCTACAGGTAACCCGGGAAAGTTTTCAGGAACACCAGTTACATCGTTTATGGCATCAAGTAGTTGTTCGGCTTTGAGGCGGTGGGCTGGGTAATGCGAAAAAAAGCGTTCATCCCCTTCTTTGGTTTCAACGGGTTTGGCACTGGCCTGGTAGGTATGGCTGTTGAGGATGGTGCGAAGTAGGTGCTGTCGGTCAAATTGGTGTTTGGTGAAATCCTCAGCAAGTGCTTTAAGCAAGGGAGCGTTAATGGGGGGGTTGGAATCGCGAAAATCGTCGATAGGTTCGACAATCCCCCGCCCCATGACTGCCGCCCAAATACGATTTGCTTCTACTTGCGCGAACCATGGATTATTCGGTTGAATAAGCCATGATGCAAAGACGGCGCGGCGGTCGCTCTCATCAGGTACCTCCACATAACCTTGACCAGGGAGGAATGGTTGCATTGTTTTTCCGGTGCGAGGCTGGATGATCTCTCCGGCACCCCTGCTGGAAATAAAAAGTTCATCCTTCCGTGTTCCTGTCTTGCGTTGGACACGCTGGAAAACAGCAGCTAATCCGTAATAATTGTCCTGTGTCCAGCGTTCGTAGGGATGGTTATGGCATTTGGCACAGGCTAGACGACTACCCATAAAGAGTTGTGTGGTGGTTTCCAGAGCATCATTGGAGTCCTTGGCAGTTCGATAATAATTGGCCGGGGGCCGAGTGAAGGTGCTGCCGCTGGCGGTGAGCAGTGCCCGTGTAAACTCATCGTAGGGGAGGTTTTTTTCGTAGGCTTGTACAAGCCATTGATGAAACTTGTGGGTGCCGGTTGTAGAGACTTGTTGAGGGTCAAGGCGGAGTAGATCCCCCCATTTCTGGGCCCAAAAGAGTGCGTATTCAGGTCGTTGAAGCAACTGGTCAATCAGCGTTTTACGTTTATCGGGGTTATTGTCGTCAAAAAACGCCCTAATTTCATGAGGTGAAGGAAGACGACCGAGTACATCCAGATATACGCGCCGTACAAAATCTGAATCAGTGCACAACCCAGAAGGCGTAAACTGCATTTGTTTTAGTTTGGCGTGTACGTGGATATCCACGTAATTGGCCGCAGGAGGGTTGGGCCATTGGAAACCGTCTATCGGTTTAACAAAAGTAAACGCGACTGCTCTTACGTGTTCAAGATAGCGCACCATGACAGCGGCTACTCCACGATTGATGCCTGTGACAACACCATTAGCTTCCACCACTGCAATAGCTTCATCAGAACTGGTAAATTGCACCAAATGCGTGATGTCACGCACCGTGTCATCGGAAAAATAGGCCTTTACCCTGAGGCGTGAGATCGGATTCGGCCAATGTAGGAGAGTTGAGCCTTCCGGTTGCAATTCGATTCCCGTGCAGGAAGCACCATTTTCAGTATCGTTGAGGCAGCCTTCTTCGATCCAGTCGTGAAGAAGTTTATATTCACGACTGCTTTGGGGAAGTTTCAGACCACCGCGATGGCTAATGGCATTACTGGGTTTGCGCAGGAGCAGGCTCAGGGCCGGATCATTCAGATCGACGCGACGGCTTAGGTAATCCTTGGTAAGAACCGTGTGGTCTGATTTAGCATCGAAGGCGAAAAGACTCAAAGCGAATCCGCCTTTCCCGCTGGGCGAGCCGTGGCAGGTGCCTGCATTACAGCCTTGGCGCGTGAGCACAGGCAGCACCTCGTGCTGAAAAGAAACAGCTGCCTGAATTGTAATTGCACTGATAATTATTGCCGTGATATACCGCATATACTAAAAATCTCATGATATAAAGCGTTGTTCTGTATGTCAAAGATACTGTAGCAAGAGCATGGAAGCTTTTGGTGATGCTTGGGGTTTACAAACGACCAAACTCCTCTTAGGGTTCCACTGTTGTAACGATGAATATACCACATCATCCATCACATTATTCTCTGAGCCGGCGGATGGCAATTCAGGCTGGCTCAATTGGCCTTTTGGGTCTGGGAATGAATCATTTACCGGCCTTGCAGGCAGCTAAACCTCGTGCCCGAACGGCCAAGAATGTTATCTATATTTTCCTGTCGGGTGGCTTGGCGCAACATGAGAGTTTCGACATGAAACCCAATGCGCCTAAAGAGGTGCGGGGAACGTTTAATCCGATTTCCACCAAAACTCCTGGTATTCAGATTTGTGAGCATTTGCCTGAATTAGCCAAACGGAGTGATAAATGGGCTCTTTGTCGCTCACTTACCCATCCTTATATCGAGCACAGTGATGGACATTTGGTGATGTTGACCGGGCGAACCCCAAAGCCGGCGGGGTATGATGGAAGTAAGCCCAAGCAAACAGACTGGCCTTCAATTGCGGCGATTGTGAACGATCGCCTTCGTCCGGTTAACAATTTACCCCCGGCCATTGTGTTGCCCGATAAAATCGTCCATCGCACCGGTCGCACTATTCCTGGGCAGTTCGCCGGGCAAATGGGGTCACAACGTGAACCTTGGTTTTTGGAAACCTCCCCGTATCACACCGAACATTACGGCGCGTATCCAAAGTATCTTTTCCACCATGCCAAAGGAGCTCAAAAGGCTGCGGATCTGAAATTCCAAGCTCCTAACTTATCCCTACCTCATGGAATGGGTCACGAACGGTTTACCAATCGTCGTAAGCTTTTTCAGACACTGAATAAAGAGCGTAAGTTTCTGGAAAAATCGACGGAGGTGGAGCAGTTTGACAGGCAAAGGCAGATGGCTGTGGATTTGTTGTCAAATGACAAGACGCGCAAGGCTTTTGACGTAATGAGTGTGAATGAAAAGCGTCAGGAACTTTATGGCAAGAACGCGTTTGGCTGGAGTCTGCTCTCAGCAGCGCAATTGGTTGAGGCAGGCGTGAGCTTGGTGCAGGTCAACCTTGGCAACAACGAGACTTGGGACACACACGGCAACGCTTGGCCAAACCTGAAAGATTATTTGCTGCCACCGATGGATAAGGCAGTCAGTGGATTACTCGATGATTTGGAGTCTCGCGGTTTACTGAATGAGACACTCATCGTTATGGGTAGTGAGTTTGGGCGGACTCCAAAGATTTCGCTTTTGGAAAAACATTACAAAGGGCCCGGCCGCGATCATTGGGGTGCAGTGCAGACCGTGTGGTTTGCCGGAGGAGGGGTACAGGGAGGGCGTGTGATTGGCTCTTCAGATAAACTCGGGGGGTATCCTGCTAGTGATCCTCAAAAGCCCGAAAACATGGCTGCTACCATCTACGAAGCCTTGGGCATTCCAAAGGATATGATGTGGCATGATGCCTCCGATCGCCCTAATAAGATTTATCACGGCAACCCAATCCCCGGTTTACTCGCTTAAAAGCCCTTTTTCATTGGCGACTGGGGGTTTTCACGGCAAAAATCCTCTGTGCCCACTGATCCTGACCGACTCAAACGTTACTTGACTAGTGAAACGCCCGATACGCAGTGGGTTGCTGACAAGTTGATTAATCTTTTGGCTGGTGAGGCAATCATTCCCCCCTTCTCTGCAGCGGCTATTAAACTCAGTCAGCTGTCCCGTGACGAAAACTGTCAAATGGAAGATGTGGCTGAAGTCATCCAGATGGATGCGGGTTTGGCTTCGGATATTATTAAGGTGGCTAGTTCAGTGGGGTTTGCTGCCCGCCGTATCGCCAGTATTGATCAGGCTCTAATGATGATAGGAATGACTGAGGTGCGGAGGATTGCTTTGTCGATGGGAGTGATGAAGAACTTCGAGCATCTGAAATCTCAGGTGGATTGGAATTCGTTCTGGTTGCACAGCGTCATGGTCGCGAGATTGACTGAGCGTGTGGCTGCAGCCTATCGACCCCCTTGTGGGTCTGAGTATCTTGCCGGGCTTTTGCATGATTGTGGAAAGTTGGTTTTGGAACATTATTTTCCGGAGGATTTTGATCGTATTATTATTCGTGCCACCGAACGCGGCAGTGGTCACGTATCCGTCGAAAAGGAGTTTATCGGGGTATCACATGCTCAGATTGGTGCGGCGGTGTGCGAATGTTTGCAGGCACATTTGGAAGTGATTCGTGCAGTCTGGTATCACCATGACCCTTTCAATAGCGAGGAATCCAATCAGCCAGATAACAGTAAGTTTCTCGCAGCGTGTGTAGGAGTGGCTGACGCATTAACCAATTATAAGCAGATCAACATTTTTGGTGCGCGTATTATGGATTATGACAAGTCGTTTGAGGAATTGCCAGAGTGGCAGTTCCTCGCGCAATACCAAATGAGTTACGGTTTGGATCTGGATTTAGATATCGAAGTGGAAAAGGCCCGGGAAGACTTGAAATCTTTTGGATTGGGAGGAGGCGACAATAATGACAACGGAGAATAAGAGCCTTAACACCACTCAAAAAGCTCAGGCGATCAATTTTGATCGAAATAAATACGGCACTTTCGCCGAGATTGGTGCAGGACAAGAGGTGGCCCGCTGGTTTTTTCGCGTGGGAGGAGCTGCCGGCACGATCGCTAAGAGCATGAGCGCCTATGATATGGCCATTAGCGATGCGATTTATGGTAAGAGCCAGCGATACGTGAGTCAAAATCGGCTTACACATATGCTCGAGCATGAATACAAACTATTGCACGAACGATTGGATGAAGAGCGCGGTGCCGAGTCACGGTTTTTTGTTTATGCCAACACGATAGCGGCTAGGAGCTTTAGTCGACAACAGGATGGATTGGGGTGGATGGGAATTCGTTTTCAGGGAGATCCGGATCAGGAACCCAATGACATCATTATTCATGTTCGTTTGCTGGATGAGGACAACTTGAAACAGCAAGAAGCTGTTGGAATTATTGGAGTTAATCTTGTGCATGCCGCGTTGGAGTATACGCAGGACCCGCATAAAATTTTGAGCAGCATCAAAGAAAACCTTGAACCTTGGCGTGCAGAGGTGGGAATGGCTCGTTTTACGGGTCCGGATTACGAGGATGTGGATAATCGTTTGATTGCGTTGGAATTAGTGAAACAGGGATTGGCCAAGGCGACACTCTTCAACGTATCAGGTGAAGTAGTGCATCCCACTGAGGTATTGTATGGGAAATCAATTATTGTTGAGCGGGGCAGTTTTCGGCCTGTAACGCATACCACATTACACATGCTGCAAAGCGCAATGGCACAATTTGTGCAAGAACCCAACGTACAGGGAGAAAAGGTTACCGTTCTTTTTGAAATGACCTTGCATAATCTGAGGGATAGCGGCGAGATTAACGAACGCGATTTTTTGGATCGGGTGGATATTTTGGGTACAGTGGGTGAGGAATTTTCTGAAAATTACTATGTAATGGTGTCCAATTACGCTGAATATTATCGCTTGGCAGCATATTTGCTTCGTTATACGAAGGAACCTATTGGAGTAGCGATGGGGGTGCCGACATTGAAGGAGTTATTTGAAGAAAAATATTACACTGAATTGGATGGAGGCATACTTGAGTCATTCGGGCGAATGTTTAAGAATGATTTGCGACTTTATGTTTATCCTGCTGGTGGGCAAGGAGGTAATATTGTAAATGCACGAAACTTGAAGGTGCCAGATCATTTGCAGGGACTCTTCGAATATTTGTTGGGGAATGGATTTATCCGTCGAATTGAGGATTATCGGGAGGATTATCTGTCCATTTTCTCACGAGATGCACTTGAGAAAATACGTTCTGGAGACGATAATTGGGAATCAATGGTACCTGAACGGGTGGTAGCCTTGATAAAAGAACGAGGCTTACTCGGATACAATACAAACATTGCTGGATAGGACACGATTAAGGGTTAAATAGAAATGGCTGAAGAATATACCAATCAAAATGCGAAAAGGGCGTTGGTGGCCGATTCGGATCCTGCCGTGTTGCAGGCCATAAAGGACCAACTGCGGAACCTAGGGTTCCACATCACCGCTGTCGACACGGATACAATGGCTACCGAGCACCTGAAAAGTGAGATGTTCGGGGTGATTTTTGTAGACCATGATTTGGGTGGTCCTGCTGGAGGGATCAAACTCTTGGAATTGGCCAAGGAAATGCAGCCTGATGGGAGCCGTTTACTTCTGGCCAGTGGGGTTGGGGTAGATGATATGACCAGAATTGTTACCAAAGGCTTAGTCTTTCGTTATTTGACAAAGCCATGGATGACAAACGATATGAAAGTCGCTGCTCTCAATGCAGCCGAGCGCTATAGCTTGCGAAAGGAAATCGATGCTCAGGAAAGCCGGATTCATACTTTAACCGAAAAACTTCAGATTGCCGAACAAGCCGTAAGTCAAGTAAATGCCAATCGTGAGGTAGGTGAAGAAGCATCTGAAGATTCGGAAGCACCTACAGCACCTGCCCCTCGTATTTCGGCATCTTTTTCGGCGGATGAAGAAAACATCGCATTGAGTGCGATGAATCGCATGCTGTACACATTCCATCCTAATTTGGGCAATACTGCGCTGCGTGCAAAGGCTCTCTGTGCCACTATTGCAGATTCATTGGGTTTATCTTCTGAAGAGGCCCGCATCTTGAGCCTAGCAGCCCAAACACACGATATTGGCCTAATGAGTTGCGAGATTGGCATGGTGCGCCGTTGGATGCGGAGTCCAGACAAGTGTTCCATTGAAGAAATGGAGATAATCAAAAAGCACCCTGAACTTGCAGAGGAAACATTATTGGTTTTAAGTGAATCATACGCCCCTGTGGCCAAGGTTGTCCGACATCATCATGAAAACTGGGACGGAACTGGTTATCCCGACAAGTTGAAGGGGGAAACTATCCCGAAACTCGCACGGTTACTGGGACCGGTGATTTATTACTGTAACCAGAACATGGCTGATATGGCGCTCATCAGGGAGATGGAAACCGAATTAGCTGACCGAGTTTTTGATCCGGATGCGGTGCGGGCAATGGTTCAGGCGGTTCCTTTAACCAGCATGCCCCGCGGGGAACGCGAAATTCTTCTTATCGAGCTGCGATCTGGCATGGAATTGGCCCGCCCAATCGTTAATACCAACAATATGAAGCTCATTGACGCTGGGGTTATTTTAGAGGAAAAACACGTAAATAAAGTTCATTCCATAAATAATATGACACCAATAAATCCACTTTGTCTCGTTTTTTGTTAAAAACAATCAAATTTAGATTTATCTGCGCCCCAGTAAAACGGGGCTTTTTTTTTATCTAAAGTCACCATTGGTTTGGCCGATATATAAGGTGTAAGGCCTCGTGAAGCCTGATAACTCACGGAGGATGGAGA
>CAZHJW010000015.1:0-25345 GCA_964533265.1 uncultured Pedosphaera sp. | reverse complement strand
GGTGGCAGTTCGAAGTGGCCACCTTTCGTACCGAGGCCGGATATCAGGATGGTCGAAGACCAACAAAGGTCCAGTTTTCCGATGCAAAGACCGATGCAAGTCGGCGTGATTTCACAGTCAACGGACTATTTTTTGATCCGATGACTGACACTGTACACGACTGGACTGGTGGAGAAAATGATCTAAGACAGTGTATTGTCCGAACAATAGGCCATCCTGCTGAACGGTTTGCTGAAGATCATTTACGCTTGTTGCGGGCGGTCCGTTTTGCCACCCAGCTGGATTATGAAATTGAACCGGCCACGTTTTCGGCGATACAGAATCATGCATCTGAGATTCGAAATGTTAGTGCCGAGCGTGTTCGTGACGAACTATGTAAACTCTTCAGCCCACCTCATGCTGCGCGCGGATTGGATCTGCTTTTGGAGAGCGGGTTGCTTGAGCATGTTTTGCCTGAGTTGGTAGCTGCAATTGATTGCGATCAATCCTCCGAATTCCATCCAGAGGGTTCGGTTTTCAA
This sequence comes from uncultured Pedosphaera sp., assembly GCA_964533265.1. GTDB lineage: Bacteria > Verrucomicrobiota > Verrucomicrobiia > Limisphaerales > UBA1100 > UBA1100. The sequence goes on along the minus strand of CAZHJW010000015.1, from coordinate 24,825 downwards.
TCATATTCGACTGATGCTATCACTAATGCCGAATGACAGCCCGCCTCAATTACCTTGGACCATTCTTCTGCATGACATTGCAAAGCCGGTGACTCGATCTGTGGAAAAAGATGGAAGGATTCATTTTTATGGGCATGAAAAAATTGGATCTGAAATGGCCGGGCAAATATTAAAACGTTTACGTTTTCTCAATAAGGATATCGAGGCGATTGTTCAAACGACCTACTATCATATGCAGTTTAAGGATGCGAAGAAAATGCGTAGAGCCACATTGCGCCGGATGTTGTTACGTCCGAACTTTGATTTGGAATTGGAACAGCACCGATTGGATTGCCTTGGTTCACATGGTCAATTGGACATACACCATTTTCTTTGTGAGCAGCGATCATTGCTTGAGGAAAAACCACTTCTTCTAACTCCTTTGGTTAATGGAAAAGATTTATTGGATCTGGGGATCGAGTCGGGGCCATTGTTGGGACAATTGCTTGAGGAAATTAGGAATAAACAGTTATCAGAAGAATTCACCAGTCGAGAAGAGGTTTTGATTTGGATTAAGGAAAAGACTGCATTTTAGGCCTAATTTGTTTACTCTTCGTATCGCATACAGATGGATAAACTTTTGCTCATCGATGACGAAGCGGACGTTTGCTACTCCTTTGAACGCATATTTGGTCAGAAAGACGGACTAGAGCTTGTGACAGCAGGAAGTGGTGAAGAGGCCTTGGAGTTGGTTCCGCAACTCAAACCGGACTTGGTGATCATGGATGTGCGCATGGGAGGACTTACAGGTATTGAAACACTTCAGCGATTGCGTGAGTTTGATACTAAAACTCCGGTTATCCTCATGACTGCGTTTGGGACCACCCAAACGGCTATCCAAGCGATGAAACATGGGGCCTATGACTATATTTTGAAGCCGTTTAATGTGCCTAAGCTTGAGGAATTGGTTGCCAATGCACTGGTTGCGGCTCGGTCCATGAAGCAAGTGGTTTCTTATGAGCCGCTTCTTGAAGAAGAAGATTATGATTTGGGCATTATTGGGAAGAGTGTCTTGATGCAGGAAGTCTTTAAAACCGTTGGCCAGCTGGCTTCCAGTGATGCAACGGCACTGATTACCGGAGAGAGCGGTACGGGCAAGGAGTTAGTGGCCCGAGCCATCTACAGCCACAGTCAGCGTAATGAACACCCTTATCTTGCCATCAATTGTGCGGCTATACCCGAAAACTTACTAGAGAGCGAATTGTTCGGGCATGAGAAGGGGGCATTTACAGGGGCGACCAGTCAAAGAATCGGAAAATTTGAACAATGCGATAAAGGTACCATTTTCTTGGATGAAATCGGAGACATGGCTCTCTCTACTCAGACCAAAATATTGCGGGTGTTACAAAACGGTACTTTTGAACGGGTCGGTGGAAATCGATCGGTCAAAGCAGATATTCGCTTAATTGCTGCTACCAATAAACCACTGGAAAAAGCTGTTTCGATTGGGGATTTTCGAGAAGATCTCTTTTATCGTTTGAATGTGGTACGTATAGCGCTTCCGGCTTTGCGAGAACGAAGAGAGGATATTCCGCAATTAGTCACCTATTTCCTATCCCAAAACTCCCTCAGTTCGAAACCTCCCAAGACCATTCAGGCTGACGCACTGGATCAATTGCAGGCCTACGATTGGCCTGGCAATGTGCGCGAACTGGAAAACGCGGTGCAGCGTGCGTCTGTGATGGCTAAAGGGGAGTGTATTGTACTCGATAATCTCCCTCCTGATATTTTTTCACAACCCTCATCTAGCAAGCCCGATGCAGATGGTGACGATTTAGCCGGTCTGGCTGCTAAGCTCTTTCGTTGGGCAAGGAGTAATCCTGAGCTCAAAGTGATTGCCGCAGTGGAACGTGAGCTGGTTATCAATGCTTTGAAGGAGACTGGCGGCAATCAGGTTCAGGCAGCAAAACTTCTGGGAATTACGCGTGCCACGCTACGAAAACGTATTGAAAAGTTTTCTATCCGGCAGAAACTCTCAGTGAGATGAGTCAGGGTGACAAAGGGATTCTAGTGCCCTTTGTTTTTGCAGGCCCCTAACCGTTTCATTTCTTCGCAAGCGGCATTGATCCTGAGTTGTTGTGATTTTACCTCAAAACCTAATTTGCTTGAAATTTCAGTTTCCAGTGCCTCCAAGCGGTCGCTTTCAAACTCAACTATTTTGTCACAATCATCACAGATAATATGATTATGGTTGGGGTGATCGGCGTAGTTCGGATCGTATATTTTATAATCTTTACCAAAATCCATTTCATGGACCAAACCACTTTCGGTGAGCAAGGGTAGGGTGCGGTAAACTGTGGCCCGTGAGACGCTCGAATCCTTTTCACGGGCCCATTCCAATAGTTGTTCAGCGGTGAAATGTTGGTCGGTACCGAATACAGTATCAACAATAGCGCGACGCTGGGAAGTAATGCGAAGATTTTTTTGATCCAAAAAATGAAGGAACTTCTCCTTTGCAGCTGATCGATCCGTTTCAGGCATTGATGGCATTATAAAATGAGTATGTCTCAAGTCAATGCCATGGATTGCACCTTATCCACGGTCGTGCAATTCTCTGCGTGGTGCGTGTAGAATTGATTAACACGGGAAGTGAGCTCCTAATGGGAAGGGTGTTAAACACCCACCAGCAGTGGCTTGGCCAACAGCTAGCTCTGGCTGGTTACGAACTAGATTTCCAGCAAACAATTCCTGATACATGTAAGGCTATACAGTCTGCAGTGAGCGAGGCGATTAGACGCAGTGAACTAGTGATTGTTACTGGAGGTCTTGGTCCTACGAGCGATGATATTACCCGCCATCGTATTGCTGAACTATTGGATCTTACTCTAGAGGAGCATGCTGAAACCCGTAAACGAATTACCGCTTATTTTCAAAAACGTATGCGCCCTATGCCTCTGATCGTCCTTCAGCAAGCCCAGGTGCCTCGGGGAGCTGTCGTGCTACCCAACGACCATGGCACAGCTCCGGGTTTGGCGATGCAAACCGAAAAAGGATGGCTCATTCTTTTACCAGGACCGCCGCGCGAGCTGCGGCCAATGTATGTTGATTATGTAACTCCGCTTCTAGCCGAGGAGCTGCCTCCAGAGAAACCCTTAGTCGTCCGAACCCTTAAAACAATGGGCATCGGGGAATCTTCTGTCGAAGAACTCATTAAGGATCCATTGTCCGAACTGGTTGCATTGGGGGTGCAGATTGGCTATTGCGCGCGGATGGGAGAGGTGGATGTGCGCCTGATGGCACACGGTGCCGAGGCGCCGCACTTGATTCAAAAGGCTGAAAAGACTGTTCGGAAGCAAGTGGGGCGGTTTATTTTCGGAGTGGATGATGATCTGCTAGAGGAAATGGTTTTGCGGGAGCTAACTGTACGTAAACTTACGTTGGTAGTAGCCGAATCCTGTACCGGTGGGTTTCTGACCCATCGACTGACCAACGTGTCGGGATCATCATCCGTTTTCCTTGCGGGACACTGTACTTATAGTAATGAGGCAAAGATGAACACACTGGGAGTATCTCCGGATACTTTGGAGTCTAAAGGTGCGGTAAGTGAGAAAGTCGCACGTGAAATGGCAGAGGGGGCACGCCTTAAACACGGAGCTGATTATGCATTGGCGACTACAGGAATCGCCGGCCCTACTGGCGGGACAGCGGAAAAACCTGTGGGCACCGTATTCATAGCATTGGCAACGCCGCAAGAAACACAGGTGGTTAAAGAGTGCAACCGCTGCGATCGTGAGATATTTAAGATTGTTACTGCCCAACAGTCCCTTAATCTGTTGCGTCAGTCATTGATCTCGAATCCGGATTGAGGAGCACGAAAAAGCCCGCCAATGGCGGGCGGTAAAGCTCATGATTACGTTGGTCAATCGGCTCCGTCAGCTCCGATTGCTTCAACCGGGCAGCCTTCCATAGCTTCCACACACAAGGCTTCTTCTTCTTCATTTTCCGGCTGTTTATGAACGTATGAGTAACCACCATCTTCATTACGTGTGAAATTCTCCGGTGCTGTTTCCCGACACAGATCGCAGTCAATGCATTCGGTATCGCAGTAGTATTTGCCGCCAGCGTTGTCCTCGTATTTGTCTTCTTTTGTTGCCATTGTAAACCTATTCTAGGCGGAGGAGCCTATTTTAACAGGAGCGGAAAATCAAGTTCATTCCGGTAAGGCTGGGAGAGTTCATTAAGCGAATTTCTGAATAAACTCGATCAGCCAGAGTTGGTTTTATATCCTCCTTTTTGTGCAAAGTAGCAGGCAAACCCGAATCCTAGTCACGCTCGGTCCGGCGACGGAAACAGAGGAAATGATTGGTCGCCTTATTGATGCGGGGGCAACCCTGTTTCGACTAAATATGTCGCATGCTAGGCATGATTGGGTGCGCGAGGTTGTCGGTAATATTCGTGCGGCTGCTGCCACCCGTGATTGTGTGCCAGCCATATTTATGGATTTGCAGGGGCCGGCTATTCGTACCGGTGATTTGCCAGCTGCAGTGAATTTGAGGAAGGGTGACCGTTTTGACTTTACCACCAATCCCGAAAAAGCGGGTGAACGGGTTGTAGTTGTCAATTATCCGAACTTTTTAGAAGATATTAAGGAGGGGGCGACCATTCTCATTGATAACGGTCTGATTCGTATGAAAGTGTTACGAATAACGCCGGATGCAGCTGAGTGCGAAGTAGAGATAGGGGGCAATCTTGGCAATCGGCGGCATATCAATTTACCTGGCACCAAGGTTAGTCTCCCAGCATTGACCGAGAAGGATAAGAGTGATGTGGAGATAGGGCTACAGTTGGATGTCGATTATTTTGCTCTTTCATTTGTTCGTGAAGCGGCCGATGTGGAACAACTGAAGCGGCTCATTCAGTCCGCAGAGAATTCTCCCAAGGTGGTCGCAAAAATTGAGGATCAACATGCGGTGAAACAAATAAAACGCATCATTCGTGCGGCTGATGCCATTATGGTGGCTCGAGGTGATTTGGGAGTTGAATGTCCTTACGAGGAGCTTCCTATCATTCAACGCCGAATCGTGCGTCAGTGCCTGAAGGTGGGTAAACCGGTTGTTGTGGCTACACACATGTTGGAAAGCATGATTAATGAGCCGCACCCAACCCGGGCAGAGGTGACTGATGTAGCCAATGCTGTTTTTGAACAGGCCGATGCCATTATGCTCAGCGGAGAAACATCGGTTGGACAGTTTCCGGTGATGTGTGTAGAGGTGATGGATCGGATTGCCCGTCGTATGGAGCAGGAACGCGGCGCGCGTTTCCATAAAGAAGCAGATTTAATTAATGAGCGTGAGAAATTGGCGAAATCTGCCGTTGGAATGGCTGATGATTTAAATGCAGATGCCATGGTGGTGTTTACGGTGAGTGGCCGTATGGTCCGGGAGTCCTCCTGGATGCGTCCGAAACAATCGCAGATTCTTGCTCTGTGTTCGAGTGCACGGGTAGCCGGCGAGATGGCGTTGTTTCGCGGAGTAAAGCCGGTGATTATTGAAGGATTTTGTCCGGACTTTCCAGTATTGGATGCGCTTGCCACCCTCAAGGATCGTGGACATTTGAATGCTGGAGATACCGTGATTGTTAGCAGTTCCACCAAGGCAGTGGAAAAAATATCCAACTCAGTACAGATTCACAAGGTGGGTTAAGAGCTTAACGTGCGGCTGAGAAAAGATTGCCAGAGGCCTCGCTGGCAAGAACCAGTATGGGTTCAGGGAAAAGACCCAATCCGATCAGGCCAAATAGGCATATCAAAAGCACAATTTCAGCTGTTCTCGGGCAATCCAAGGGTTCTAATGAGGGCTTCTTTTCCTCCCAAAACCGACCTGTACCCCAATAAATTTCCCGGATAACCCCGAAGTAATAATAGAGTGAAATCACGACTCCAATCATTGCCGCACCAATGACCCAAGGCAGAATTGGGTTTGTCTCCATACCTCCAAACACCGCACGTAGCAGTGTGAACTTACCAAGAAATCCTGCCAAGGGCGGGATGCCGGCCAATGACACAATGGAAAGCGTAAGTGCGACTGCCAGCAGGGGAGAGCGTTGGGACAGATTAGCGAGAATACTGATATCTTCATCGCCGCTTTCCTCTGAAATCACCGAAACAACCGTAAAGGCAGCCAAAACAGCGAAGATATAACCGACTAAATAAAACAGGACCGCCTGTGCTCCGATGTTGTTCAGGCAGGCAACGCCTAGCAGCACGTAACCGGCACTGGCAATACTGGAATAACCGAGCAATCGTTTCAGGTTGCGTTGGCGAAGGGCACAGAGGCTTCCATAGAGAATGGTGGCTCCGGCCATCAGTCCTAGTAATTGCCGTAGCCAGACTTCTTCCAGCAGGACTGGGCAGGCCTCAGCCAACAGGCGTAGAATCAAAACAATTCCTGCCGCCTTGGATCCGCTGGACAAAAATGCTGTTACGGGGGTGGGAGCTCCCTGATACACATCGGGGGCCCAGAGCTGGAATGGGACGACCGCTAGCTTAAAAGCTAATCCGCCCAAAACCATGATGACCCCAAGCTGGAAAAGCAGTTGCATGGGTTGTTCGGTAGGGTTTAGTGCGGCCCGGTTTATCTCGTTATAATCCAAAGCCCCGGTGCTGCCGTAAATTAGGGCGATGCCAAAAACCATGATCGCAGAGGAGGCGGCTCCTAAAATCAGATATTTAATCCCTGCCTCAAGCGAACGCAAACGGTGGCGTTCAAAGCTGGTTAGAACGTAGAAAGTAATGGTAATTAGCTCTACTGCCACAAAAAGCATGACAAGGCTGCTGGCTCCTGCGGCAAAGGTCATGCCGGCCAAAGCAAAACAAATAAGTGCGTAAAGTTCACTTATCCCTGAACGAATTCGGGGAGCGTAGCTCATAGTGAGTAATACCACCATAATAGCCACTATTACCAAGAAACCCTGAAAGTAAACTGCCAGGGCATCTTTACTGTAGCCATTAATGTCAGCGTTTCCCTGGTCAAAGGTGCTGAAGCTATAACAAAAAACGGCGGCTAATCCGCCGGTCACTAACCAGCCTAGTCGCACTTTACGGTCCTCAGGTGTCCATAAATCAATTAAGAGTATGAGGACGCCCAGAAGGGCGACTCCGACTTCCAAGCTGATTAAAGACAAATCCATTATTTAGTTTCCTTGGATTGTGCGGCAGTGGCTTGTTTGAATGTGGGTTCAGATTGGTTAATTTTTTCAGTGATTAGCCGTGGGTAAAAACCAAACAGCAACAAAACCGTGACTAGGATTACATAGGGAAGGCGTTGCCACGCGGGGATGTCTTCAGTTTCCGGAGTATCTTCCCCTTTTAGGCCATGGAGGAGGGTGCGGATGGCACGCAGCATGTAAACGGCTCCTATGACCAACGCACTCCATACGGCGATACCGGTAATAACGGGATATACTTTCCAAGCCCCGAAAAAGACAGTGAGTTCTCCAGCAAAATTTGCAAATCCGGGAAGTCCACATCCAGCCATTAGGGCCATAATCATCAGGGTGCCCCAGAAAGGCATTCCAGCAAGTAAACCCTGGATTTTTTCCATATCCAGTGTCCGGGTTTGTTGATGCAGGTATCCACCTAACCCAAAGGCAAGGGCGGCGAGGAGTCCATGAGCCACCATTACCATTACCGCTCCTGTAAGGCCTATTAAAGTTGCACTAGATATGCCTAAGAAAACAAACCCCATATGAGCAACGGATGAATTTGCGATGAGAAGGTTAAGATTCTTTTGTCGCATGGCAACCAGCCCGCAATATAGAATGTTTCCGAGGCAGAGCAGGGCGAGTATGGGTAGCCAGATTTGCGCACCTACAGGGAGAACCGGAAGAGCGACCTTGATAAGCATAAATAGGCCGAATTTTTTTATGACCCCTGCATGCATCATGGCTGTGGCCGTTGGGGCTGCGGCATAGCCAAGTGGCGCCCAGGTGTGAAAAGGCCAAAGGCTAACCAGAATACCCAAGCCGAACATCATCAGGGCAAACACTAGACTCTGTGAGTCATTTGTCAGAGCATTTCCGGTATCAGCAGCATGCAATACTTCTACCAGAGAGAACGTTTTGTAGTGCAGGTAAAGGAAGATAAGTCCAGCCAAGGTCAGGAGTGCTCCGATACTGAGGTAGAGGGTAATCTTGTAGGCGGCAAATTCTTTGTTTTGTCCACGTCCCCATACACCGATCATGATAAAAGTGGGGACCAATGCCAGTTCGTGAAGGAAATACATAAGGAACATGTCCAGAGACATGAAGGCACCCAGAATGCCGCCACTCATCAGTAGGAGGAGAATATAAAACTCCTTCTCCCGCGTTTGGATTTCTATTGCGCAACAGGCTGCGGCAAAGGCAACCAGGGCAGCCATGAGCACCATGACTACTCCTATCCCATCAACACCCACATGGTAGGAAATTTCCAGAGATTCAATCCAATCTGCGCGTTGAGTGAAAACATACCCATATTGAGTTTCCAGTGGAGCGGCTTCAATAAAAGTGACCTCACTTTTCGCTTCATCGAGTCGATTCTCAAACTTGGCAAAAACGTAGATTGCTACCAATAGCGAGCCGAAAGTGGCTATCAGTGCTCCGTAGCGGAAAATAGAACGGCTCTCGCGTGGGATCAGTGCGAGGATTATTGCCATCGCCAGCGGTAATCCCATGATGATCGTGAGAGGTGACATCTTAAAACAAAATCAAAGCTAGGATGAATAGCATCCCAATGACCGTTAGCAGTGCATAAGTTTGGACATTGCCGGTTTGGAACAGGCGCAATAAGCAGCCGGTAATATCTACTGCTCCACTGGTTCCCTTCACACCGAGGCCGGAAATAATCCAGCGGTCAAACCAATCTGCGGCAAACGACATTTTCTCCTGAGTCCACCGATTCAAAAACCTGTAGAGCTCATCAAAATAGAACCGGTTACGCATGTACTTGGCCAGTTTCCCTAGTTTGGCTGGTAACGGGTCTTCTTTTGCATCCTTATAGATGATCCATCCCAGTAGTAGGCCGGTGAAGGCAGCAATAGTCCCGCCGATCATTGCGGCATTCTGAGCAGCTTTATGCGTTTCATGCCCGAAAGACTCTAATTTCCACAAGTCCGAAAGGATTGGTTTTACTCCGTGTCCTTGATATTCCCATCCCAACGTAACGCTAAGTGTCGCTAGTATGATCAATGGCACTATCATTTCCCCTGATGGCTTCATGTCGCTTTCAGTATGTTCGCCACGATGCTCACCATAAAAGGCAACGAGTACGCAGCGCATCATATAAAAAGCGGTCAACAGGGCCACAAACACTCCGACTCCAAAGAGCGCTTTGTTATGGAGATAAGCCTGCATGAGAATGGCATCCTTACTGAAGAAACCACTCAAGAACGGGAATCCGGATAAAGCCAGAGCTCCAATTACAAAGCATAGAGTCGTTATGGGAAGGGTTTTACTCAGACCGCCCATCTTCCAGATATCCTGCTCATGATGGTATGCGTATATGACCGCACCAGCACCTAGGAAGAGGAGCGCCTTGAAGGCAGCGTGGGTAGTAAGGTGGAACATACTTGCATCAGGTCCGCTACATCCGACCGCCATGACCATATATCCCAATTGCGATAGTGTGGAATAGGCCAGAATGCGTTTAATATCATCTTGCTGTACGGCCATCAGCGCCGCTAGAAGGGCGGTAATGGCTCCGATCCAGGCAATGATTTCCAGTGCCTCCGGTGTGAAGATCACAAATAACCGGCAAATCATGTAGACACCCGCAGCCACCATGGTCGCAGCATGGATTAAAGCGGAAACAGGGGTTGGGCCCTCCATGGCATCGGGCAACCATACATGCAGAGGGAATTGAGCACTTTTACCCACAGCACCACAAAAAATCAAAAGGCCAGCAATAGTTGCGATTGCTGTCCAATCGGCGTTGTTGTTCCGAACGATTTGTTCTCCGAGCGAATCGAAATGAATGGTCCCCAAGGCAGACCACACAAGCAGAATGCCCAAAAGGAAACCTACGTCACCTATTCGATTGGTAATAAAAGCCTTTTTTCCTGCATCTGCTGCCGCAGGTTTTTCAAACCAGTGACTGATGAGTAGATAACTTGACACTCCAACCAGTTCCCAAAAAATAAACATCATTATAAGGTTGGCTGATAAAACGATACCCAGCATTGAGAACACGAAGAAGCTAAGAGCCCCAAAGTATCTTGAATAACCTTGATCCTCCCGCATGTACACCAAGGAGAACACATGCACCAGAGTCCCAACTAGAGTAACAACCAGAAGCATTAGACGGCTTAAGGGATCGTTTTGTAAGGAGAAGTTGAAATCTAGGGTCTCTACATCAGGTGAGCTTAGAAGTAGGGCGTTTTGGTCTGTGTGACCTATTGAAAGCCAAGTAAAAAATGTATCACTCTTGCTGTGGTCTTCGCCAAGTGAAACAAACAAAAAAATACTAGCGGCTAAACTGAATCCAACAGTGCCCACAGAAAGGCCTGCACTCAGTCTCTTGTATTGACTAAAAAATAATAGAATGAGTGCTGCAGAGAGTAATGGCAGCAGTAGAATCACCAGGGGTAAATTCAATATTACGGTCTCTTTACTCATTAATTACAGCTTCATTGAAGTGAGGTCGTTTACATCATTAGTTTGCCTTTTGCGGTAGAGGGCCACAATCAGGGCTAGGCCGACGGCAACTTCCGCCGCAGCCACTGTGATGATGAAAAACACCATAATTTGGCCATCCAGATTGTCTCGAAAATGGGAAAATGCCACTAATGCAAGATTGGCAGCATTTAGCATAAGCTCCAAACCCATATACATCACAATTAGGGTTCGGCGTATCATCACGCCGAGCAGGCCAAGGCAGAATAGTATTACGCTAACAATTAGGTAATATTCGAGGCCAATGTTCATTCGGTTTCCTCCTTCTTTAGTTCGTCTCGTTTACTTAGAAGGATACAGCCCACCATTGCTACTAGTAGCAATAGGGAAACAATTTCAAAGGGGACCACATATTCAGTAAAAAGTTTATGGCCTAGCTCACGGGTTTCTCCGATGCCGTCACCCTTAAGGGAATCACCTATGCCGGATTGGCGGATAGAGTTAATGATAATTCCTGCAAGGCCTGCTACAGATGCGAATCCTAGAAAAGTTCCAAACTTCTGGAACCGACGGCGCTCCTCCTCTTTTACATCCAAAAGCATGATCACAAACAAGAAAAGGACAATGACTGCCCCCGCATAAACTAGGATTTGTACTGCGGCTAGAAAGAAGGCTTTGAGTAATACAAAAAGTCCGGACATGCTGATAATCGTCAACACCAGAAACATCACACTAGTCACGGGATTGCGACTGAATGGGTTGAATACCACCAACAGGCCACAGAGCAGTGTGAGTGCACTAAAAATGTAAAATAGCAAATCCTGCATCAGTATTCTTTTTTCTTTTCAGGAGTCGAGACAGGAAACGTAGCTTGTTTTTTGGCTTCTTCAGTTTTCTTTTCCCATTTCTTAATACGGTCGTGATGTGTGCCCCCACGTTCAAGAAGCTTGTCCTTGTGAAAAACCATTTCTTCACGGCTGCTTCCGGTGAGGGCATAGTCTCGGCTCATTAGTTTTTCGTCATAGCCCTCATAGTAGTCCTTGGCCAAATAGATGGCTTGTTCAGGGCAGACTTCCTCGCAGAAACCGCAAAAAATACAGCGAAGCATGTCGATCTCAAAGTCTTCCGGTATCTTTTCAGCCCCTTCGCGGTGCGCGTCTGTCCCATTTTCACCCGGAGGGGTAATTCGAATTGCCTTGGGCGGGCAGACAAATTCACAAAGCTGACAACTTACGCACTTAGTTGAGCCATCCTGATCATTCACCAGATACGGTGCACCGCGGAATCCTTCAGGCACGGTCCATAGCTCTTCAGGATAATCGAGCGTTGCCTTAAACTTGTTGTCCTTATTTTTCTCCTTATAAACCTTTGATTTCTTGAAGGAGAGAAAATGGCCCAGTGTGACCTTGAGTCCATTGATTAAAGTGGGGAAAAACATTCGCTCCCACAGGCTCAATTTTACGCGTTGAACTTTTTTGGCCATATTACTTGGGTGCCCTCAAAAACAGGTAAACCGCCGTCACGACAATATTTGCCAGTGCCAATGGGATAAAACATTTCCAGCCGAGATCCATTAGTCGATCGTATCGGAACCGGGGTAGCATCCAGCGTATCCATATGAAGAGTCCCATGAAAAGCAAAAGCTTGCCTATAAAGATGCCCATTTGAACCAGTCCCATGCCTAGCGATGTGGCGGGTTCGTTCAGGCCTGCAAAGGGAAGGGTCCAGCCTCCAAGAAAAAGGATCACCATCATTGCGCTCACCGCGATCATAGCTGCATATTCACCCATAAAAAACATAGCAAACTTCATCGAGCTATATTCTGTGTTGTAGCCACCCACTAGTTCTGATTCTGATTCAGGCATGTCGAAGGGCAGCCGGTTGGTTTCGGCAAATGCAGCAATGAGGAAAATGATAAAGGCGATCGGTTGCTTGAATATAATCCATGCCCCACTGGTTTGGTATTCGACCACTTCCGTCAGGTTTAATTCACCTACCAGCATGAATACCGGAACCACGCTCATGCCCATGGCGATTTCATAGGAGATCATCTGCGCACTGCTTCTAATGCCCCCGAGGAACGGATATTTCGAATTACTTGCATATCCTGCCAGGACAACGCTGTACACGCCGAGGGATACGATTCCAAAAGTGTAAAGAATACCGATGTTCAGGTCGGCGATAACGGCTTTGTTCGTCTCTCCGCTGCCAGAGGCAACGGTGTTGCCAAAGGGGATGACAGCCAGAGTCATCAGGGCTGGAATCATCGCAATGGCCGGAGCAATCCAGAAATAAATTTTTCGAACATGGGCCGGAGTAAAATCTTCCTTGAGTATGGATTTGACGCCGTCGGCAAGTGGTTGACCCAGTCCCCACAACGGTATTTTTGTAAAAGGAATTCCCACTCGATTTGGGCCCACGCGATCCTGTATCCACGCCGAGATGCGTCTCTCAGCAACAACCGAATATGCCACCATAGGCATCACCACCGCAAAGATGGCGATCACGATCTTGAGTAAACTATAGATGGCAAATTGTTGGCCCGAAGGCAGTCCGTCTACCCACATCACTGGTGGGAGGCTGTTAATCCATTCACCCATCAGATTTCCACGGTTGCTCCATTATCGCCCAGTGCGGCCCAGTTTAATTCCTTGGCTTTAAAAGCCTCCACTTCTCCAGCCATCTGGTTGAATAGTCCCTCAATTGTGCTGAACCCATTCTTACCTGTGCTGTTTTCCACCAGTTCGTGTAAAAACTCCCATTCGGGTCGTGCATCGCCGGGGGCATCGAGCGCCTTTATGAATTTCTGGACTCTGCCTTTTACATTGGTGAATGTGCCGCGTTTTTCCGCGTGAGCACATCCAGGTAATAGATAGTGTGCCTTAGCAGTGGTGGCATTGGGTAAAATATCGCACACAACCAATAGGTTCAATTTGTCCAATAGGGCTTCGCTGATACCATGTTCTGTAACGTCTTCGCCGAAGACAATCAGTGTTTTAATTGTGCCTTCCTCGATGTCTCCCGCAATCGAAGCTATGTTGGTGCCAAGCACATCACCGGCGATGCCTATCAGGCGTGCTCCGTTGCTGTTTGAGTTTTTGTCGGGACTGACCAACAGATTATCCCCTTGGGCTTCATGCGCGATGGAATCGGTCTTGGCCTCCAGCTTGTCGGCTAGTTTTTTGAGTAGATACAGTTCCTCATTGGTTTGGCTGGCACTAGTGATAATGGCCACTGACCCCGGGGAGGCTTCCTCAAGCTTTCCGCTGATTTCCGTGATGGCAGTAGCCCATCCGGTAGTCCCTTTTAGTTCAGTCAAGCGGGATTCACTCCCAATCCACTTATAATTCAGTCGACCCGCATCGCACATCCATGGGCCATTTACTGCATCATTCTCCCGCGGTTCGTAACGGTACATGATGTTCTCGCGTGAGCCGATTATCGTGTTGCAGCCAGTGCCACAACCGGTGCAGAGGCTTTTGGTTTCCTTTAGAAACCATACTCGCATTTGGAACCTGAAATCTTTTGAGGTCAATGCGCCAACAGGACAGATATCGGCAGTGTTGAGCGTGTAGTTGTTGTCGAACGGGGTGTCGGGGAAGGTGGAGATAGTGTTGTAGCTTCCACGATTTACAATGCCCAAGGCATCATCATCTGCGATGTCTTTGCTGAACCGGATGCAACGGGTGCACAATACGCAACGTTCGGCATCGAGCATAATGCGCGGGCCCAAATCGACAGCCTTCGGTTTGTGTACTTTATATTCGGCAAACGAACTTTCCGCCTGACCGTGTTCCATGCTGTATTCCTGCAGTTTACATTCACCGGCCTGATCACAGATCGTACAGTCCAAAGGGTGGTTGATGAGTAGGCTTTCGAGCACCGCTTCGCGCATCTCCTTGGTTTCCGGACTGCTCGCGTAAATCTCCATTCCGGGCACCAGATTGGTGGCACAACCAATCACGCCTTTGGGTGTCTCACGCTCGTAGGGTAGCACCATGGGATCGATCTTAAGGGTCCCATCCTCGTTCATCGGCGGCTTACCATCAGGGCCGGGACGGCCGGGCATACCCACATGGACGAGGCACATACGACAGTTACCGTCTACAGGGAGTTTGGGATGGTAGCAGTAATGAGGAATCTCGATACCCGCATATTTACAGGCTTGTAAAACTGTTGTGGGGACGAGGCTCCCCTTCCAATCGGATGAGAGCTTGGGCACATCGACCTCTTTTCCATCGACCTTTACGGTCATAGTTTCAATCGCTGGCAGCTCTTCAGTTTTTATATCCTCAGCCATATTAGGCGGTGGCGGCAGGTTGGTTGTCGATCTTGTTTGAGGGTTTCGCATCAAATTCGTCTTTGAATTTATTCACGAAGCTCAGCACCGGCCAGGCGCATGCTTCACCAAAGGCGCAGATGGTGCGCCCCTGAATGTTCTGAGCGATGTGCAGCAGATACTCTGAATCCTCCGCTCGCGCTTCGCCGTGGATCATCCGTTGAAGGGCTTTATTCATCCATAGGGAACCTTCTCGGCAAGGTGTGCACTGACCGCAGCTCTCGTGTGCGTAAAACTCAGCTAGATTGGCTAGGCATTCAACGATGTCGCGACTGTCATCAATGACAATGATTGCTCCTGAACCGGACATGGTGCCGATCTTCATCAGGGTATCAAAATCATATGGTACATCGAGCAGTTCGATTTCGTCCTCGCCGACTGAAAATCTTTCGCCGGCCTTGAGTATTTTGGAAGAAGAACCTCCGGGGATGATCGCCTGCAGCCCGTTGTCGTTACGAATACCACCACCAAAGTTCTCATCATGAATGAGTTCGCCAAGGGTGACCTTGCCGGTTTCGATTTCAAAATAGCCTGGCTGTTTAACATCGCCACTCAGACTAACCAGGCGAGTTCCCGTATTGTTAGGGGTGCCGAGTTTAGCATATTTCTCTGCGCCCATATCCACGATATGTTTTACATTGCAGAGAGTCTCCACGTTGTTGACAATTGTGGGGCACATGTAGAGGCCGAGGGCGGCAGGGAAATAGGGTGGCTTGATCCGTGGGTAAGCACGTTTTCCCTCAAGGCTCTCGATAAGCCCGGTTTCCTCACCACAGATATAGGCGCCGGCTCCACGGTGCACGTGAATCTCGAGATCAAACCCGCTTCCCAGTATGTTCTTGCCTAGGCAACCCTTTGTCCGTGCCTCATTCAGTGCTTTATTGAGAATCTTGGCTCCATCTGTGAATTCGCCACGAATATAGATATAGGCAAGGTTTACGTGGTTTGCCCAACAGGAAATGATCATACCCTCAATCAGCTGGTGGGGATCCTTGTAAATAATTTGCCGGTCTTTAAAGGTGCCTGGCTCCGATTCATCCGCATTGCAGATCAAATAAACGGGCTTGGGATTCGGGTGGCGCACGAAGCTCCATTTCAAACCGCAGGAAAAACCCGCTCCACCGCGGCCGCGCAGGCCAGAGTCCAGCACTCTCTTTCGCAAGAGAGCCTGCGGCGTATTCTCCCCCTCTGCTTCAATCGTCAGCGCCTGTCGTAACGCTTTGTATCCGCCATGAAGTTGGTAGCACTCGAGGTCATTCGAGTAATCCTTTTGGTCGACATGTTTTAGGAGTAATTTGTATTCCTGCGGCATCGGCTTGACTGTCTAATTAATCTTTAGTTTTATCCGTCTTACCGGATCCATTGCCCGATGGTGTAACGGTAGCACGACAGATTCTGATTCTGTTTGTCGGGGTTCAAATCCCTGTCGGGCAACCACTCTATCTTTTTGGTTAATCACACTTTCCTAAAATGTCATCCGCTTTACTGTCACTGACAGATTCGTAAAAATCATCATTACACATCATCACTGGCCCGGTGCCGCAACTGGCCAGGCATTCAGCAAACTCGATGCTGAATTTTCCATCCTTGGTAGTCTGGATGCCGTGACTCTTCGGGTCTAAATTTAGTTTACTGCACAGGTTTTGGTGCAGGTCTGTGCCTCCGGCTAATGCACAACTGAGAGTACGGCAGACCTTGAGTACATATTTACCCGCTTTCTCCTCGCGGAGCATCGGATAAAAAGTTACCAGCTCGTAGAGGTTGAGGGGTAGAACCCCAATTTTGTCTGCGGCCCATTTCATCGCTTCACCGCTGATGAAGCCTTCTTGTTCCTGAATCGCATGGAGAATCATCAATGAGGCACTTCGTTTCTGGTCCTCAGGGTAATGAGAGATCAGTTCGGTTACTTCCTGTTGCAGATGATCAGAAGGGGCAAAACTCATCGGTCACATTCCCCCATCACAAAGTCCAGCGATCCGAGGATGGCCACCACGTCACTCATCATATGGCCCGGTAGTAAATGCGAAAGGATACTCAGGTTGACGAAGGAAGGGGCACGAATTTTCAGCCGGTGTGGGGTTCCACCTCCCAGACTGTGAATGTAAAAGCCAAGCTCACCTTTCGGGTTTTCCGCACCAAAGTATACCTCTCCAGCCGGTGCATCCTGCCCCTGTGTGACAATCATAAACTGGTGAATGAGTTCCTCCATGTTCGTCATTACTTTTTCTTTGGTAGGTAGGACAATTTTACCGTCATCTACATTGATGCCCCCCCCGGGTATATCTTTGATACATTGGCGCAGGATCTTGACGCTTTCGCGCATCTCCAGCATACGGATTGCGTACCTGTCGTAAGCATCACCTTTTGTGCCAACCGGTATCTCAAAATCGAACCGGTCATATATCATGTAGGGATTTGCCCTGCGTACATCGTGTTCCACGCCACTACCGCGGAGGTTGGGGCCTGAAAGTCCAAAATCAATTGCCTCTTCTGGACTGATTACGCCTACATCCTGTGTGCGTTCAAGAAAGATGGGGTTGCGCGTAAGGAGGTTGTCTGTTTCGTCAAAGTTTACTTCCACTTCATCTAGGAACTTACCCAATTCATTCAGCCAGCCTTCGGGGAGATCCCTTGACAGGCCTCCCACTCGTGTGTAGCTGGTTGTGAACCGTGCTCCAGTGAGCGCTTCAATGAGGTAATAAATTTTTTCACGCTCGGTGAATGTGTGCAGAAACACCGTAAAGGCACCTGTATCCATCGCGAAAGCCCCGAGGCCGAGTAGGTGTGCTGAAACACGCGCTAGTTCACAGCAGATCGTGCGAATGTATTGGCAGCGTTCAGGAATTTTATCCCCAATACCCAGCAGTTTTTCCACTGCAAGTACGTAGTGCACGTTATTGGCAAGAGGAGCAAGGTAGTCCAACCGGTCGGTGTAGGGGATGAACTGGTTATAGGTCATGTTCTCGGCAATCTTTTCGTCGCCGCGATGTAGATAACCAACGTCCGGTTCGGCCTTGGTGATGATTTCTCCATCCATTTCCAGTTTTAGCCGTAGTACTCCGTGCGTGGCCGGGTGGGAAGGTCCCATGTTGAGTACCATTTTTTCGCCCCTTACATCCGATAATTCATCGATAGCACTAGCGGCACTGGTTGCACTGTCACGAATCTCAATGTCCTGGGCGGTACTCACAAAATTAATCCTGCCAATCTACTGGGTTACGGCGGCGCGGTTCGCGTTGGGTAGTGTCTTTGCTGCTGGCCACTGTTACATAAGGACCGCCTTCGAGAGGTGCAACTCCTGTCTTGGCTACCTCTGGCACTTCTGTGGATTTGCCCTCCAGAGGAAAATCTTTGCGCAATGGAAAATATGGGTACCCTTCCCACATAAGGATTCGCTTGAGGTTGGGGTGGCCATTGAATCTTACTCCCATCATATCAAAGGCTTCACGCTCATGCCAATCGGCAGTGCGCCATACGTTGGTAACAGAGGGCAATTCGCACTTTTCCTCAGAAACATGCGTTTTTAACCTTAGATGCTTACGGTGTTCCATACCGCTCAACTCATAAACTACTGTGAATCGAGGGTCCTCGCCATAGTGATCCAGCGTGGAAATATCGAGGAGATAATCAAAACCCAGTTTACTCTTCGCAAATGCACATACCTCTGCGATGAACTCGGGTTCAGTTACACATACGGTAATTTCACCGCGAAATTCGGTTGGCTCCGAGAGCAAATCCCCGAATTTTTCTTTTAGCTGCGGTACAAAATCAGCGGCGGTGGTCATTATTAGGGACGTTCGGCCAGTTCAGTCGGCTTGAAATGGTTGCGGGTCCACGGTTCCCTAGAGACTTCACCCTGTAGTTTCATCAATCCTTCAAGGATGGCTTCAGGTCGGGGAGGGCATCCGGCAATGTATACATCTACAGGCACAATCTGATCAACCCCCTGCAGGACTGCGTAACTGCGGTACATGCCCCCGCTACTGGCACAGGCACCCATGGCAATGACCCACTTGGGTTCCGTCATTTGATCATAGATGCGCTTCACCGCAGGGGCCATTTTGTAGGTTACAGTGCCCGCTACGATCATTACATCCGATTGCCGGGGGGAGAACCGCATCACTTCAGAGCCAAAACGAGAAATATCGAACCGGCTACACCCTGAGGCCATCAGTTCAATTCCGCAGCATGCCAACCCCATTGGCATGGGCCATAAAGAGTTTTTGCGGAACCAGTTTACAGCAGCATCCACAGTAGTGTGAATCACCTCGCCCTCCACCTTAGAATTATAGCCGATTTCGGTTTTTTCGGTCATGAAAGGTCCCTTTCGAGTGTCAAAGAAGGTTAAGGTTGGGGGTAAAAGGGCACAAGGCATTTGTGATTTTTTTCACAAAGTCTTATTCGCTTAAAATAGAAGTGGGATAAGACATGGAAAACAATGTGAACAAGACTGGTTTTTTCATTTATTTTGGGTTCATCCCTTGACGAATAACCAATTCGACACCATATTCCCCGACCTTTTTGTAGTAAAAAGGTGAATTATGGCCAAAAAAAGCGCTAAAAAGACTGTTTCAAAAAAGAAGGTTACTCCCAAAAAGATTGCCAAAATAAAGTCTGCAAAAAAGGCGGCGAAGAAAGCTCCGAAAAAGGCGGCGAAGAAAGCTCCGAAAAAGGCGGCGAAAAAGAAAAAACTGACGCGGGCACAAATTACTCGCAATAAGACTAAGCTGGCCAAAAAAGAGTTTCAGATCGAAGAAGTCAAAACCGAAGGCGGTTTTGATCTAACCAGCAAGATCAAGGAGTTGGTTCTTCTTGCCCAAGAGCAGGGTTACCTTACGCATGATGACGTATCAGAGCATTTGCCGAAGGATAAGGTTACTGCTGCAGATAAAGACACTGTTGCAGCCCAATTCGAGCAGCTCGAAATCTCCGTGGTGGATCAAGCGGAGGTGGATAATGTGTCCCCCATTCGTCAGGGAGAAGACGACAAAGCCAAGGAAGAGAAGACCAAACTTGATATTCTTGATGATCCAGTTCGCATGTATCTCAAACAGATGGGGCAAGTCCCTTTGCTGACACGTGAACAGGAAGTGGAAATCTCTAAGCGTATTGAGAATGCAGAGAACGAAGTTAAGCGCATTATATATTCCTTTGGTTTCACGGGCAAGGAACACACTGCTCTAGCAGAGAAACTGATATCCGAACCGCCCAAGGAACGCTTTGACCGTGTGATCGTCGACAAGAAGATCGATAGCCGGGAACAACATCTCAAGGTATTGAGGCGATTGGTAAAAGACGTGCGGGCAGCAGACCACAAGGTCGACGAAAAGTATATGTCACGCCTCAAGGCTAAGAATCAGGCCGCCAAAACACGTGCAGAGAAGGCCTTTTCTCAAAACGACACTAAGTTGCAAAAGTCATTCCCCAAGTTTTTCTATAAGCAGAAGGTTATAGAAGAGATGTCGGTTGTAGCTGAGAATGTGAGCGAAAAAGTGGCGGTTAGTATCGAAGCAATTGAAAAGGCTTCAAAGGGGCGCAAAACCAATGCTAATAAGCAAATCATAGATGGAGAAGGTCGGAAACTAAAGGCCTTAGAAATATTCACGCGTATGCCCTCTGAAGAGTATGTGGAATCATTTCGGCAGCTGCAGCATTTCGGTAAAAAAGCACATCAGGCCAAAACCGAGATGGTTGAGGCGAATCTTAGACTAGTCATTTCGATTGCCAAAAAATATACCAACCGCGGTTTGTCTTTCCTTGATCTCATTCAAGAAGGGAACATGGGTCTTATGAAGGCAGTAGAAAAATTTGAGTATCGCCGAGGCTATAAATTTTCCACCTATGCCACGTGGTGGATTCGGCAGGCTATTACTCGGTCCATCGCCGATCAGGCCCGGACCATCCGTATCCCGGTGCACATGATTGAGACGATCAATAAGCTCATGCGTGTACAAAAGCAGCTTGTGCAGGATTTCGGTCGCGAAGCGACGCCTGAGGAAATCGCTGATGAGATGCAGTTGCCTGTTGAACGTGTGCGCGCCATCATGAAGATGGCTCAACAACCGATCTCTCTTCAAAGTCCAGTGGGTGATAGTGACGATACGAACTTCGGTGACTTTATTGAGGATAAGAGTGCTGAGAATCCTAGTGATATGACCAGTTACTCACTGCTCAAGGACAAGCTGGGGGATGTTTTGACTTCGCTGACTGAGCGCGAGCGTAAGGTGCTTGAATTGCGCTTTGGTCTCACCGATGGGTATAGTCGTACTCTTGAGGAGGTCGGGAAGCAGTTTAAGGTGACACGCGAGCGTATTCGTCAGATCGAAGCCAAGGCATTACGCAAGATGCGTCACCCCACCCGCCTTCGCCAGTTGCAGGGCTTTTTGGACAGTGAGGCTATCGAATACCTTGCCGCCAATAATTAAGTCTAGAGCCAAAACGAACCAAAAAGGGCGGCGGATCCACCGTCCTTATTATTTGTTTGATTATTCCTCTGAGAATGAATCCATCCCTGCGCAGCTGCAGACGAGGTTGCGATCACCCCAGACGTTGTCAATACGGCCTACTGCAGGCCAGAACTTATAGTCTCGCAACCACGGGGCCGGGAAAGCCGCTGCTTCACGTTCATAATCGTGTGGCCATTCATTGGCACCAATCATGTCTGTGGTGTGTGGTGAATTCTTTAGCAGGTTGTTTTCTGCATCCACTTTGCCGGTTTCAACGGCTTCGATCTCAGAGCGAATAATTATCATTGCTGAACAGAAGCGGTCTAATTCCTCCTTCGATTCGCTTTCAGTTGGCTCCACCATCATGGTGCCTGCAACCGGCCATGAGATGGTTGGGGCGTGAAACCCAAAATCCATCAACCGCTTTGCTACGTCCTCCACTGTGACTGTTTTGAATTGCCGCAGATCGAGTATGCACTCATGAGCCACGCGTCCGTTGGTTCCTTTATATAAAACCGGATAGTGTGGCTCGAGGCGCGTAGCGATGTAGTTGGCATTGAGGATCGCATGCTCAGTTGCGGCCCTTAGTCCGTTGGCTCCCATCATGGCGATGTACATCCATGAGATGGGCAGGATACTGGCACTACCCCATGGAGCCCCGCTCACTGCCCCGATCGGATCTTCTCCCCCTAGATTGACCACTGGATGTGCCGGAAGAAAATCCACCAAATGTTCGGCAACTCCAATTGGCCCCATGCCCGGACCTCCCCCACCGTGTGGAATGCAAAAGGTTTTGTGGAGATTGATATGGCATACATCTGCGCCTAGTTTGCCCGGTTGCGCGACACCTACCATTGCGTTGAGATTTGCACCATCAAGGTAGACCTGTCCTCCGGTCGAATGCACCACTTCGCAGATTTCCTGAATGCTTTCCTCAAATACACCATGCGTAGAGGGGTAGGTGATCATCATCGCAGCCAAATCATTGGCGTGGTCACCGGCCTTGGAACGTAAGTCTTCCAGGTCAATATCGCCCGCTTCACTGCATTTTACCGGAACCACCTGCATGCCCGCGAGTACCGCACTGGCAGGATTGGTTCCGTGTGCGCTGGTCGGTATGAGGCATATTTTACGGTGTGCTTCATTCCTGCTTTCGTGGTAAGCCCGGATGGCTAATAAGCCTGCATATTCACCCTGTGAACCGGCGTTGGGTTGGAGTGAAACACTGGCAAAACCTGTAATCTCAGCTAGCCAATTTTCTAGATCAGAAAACATTCTTTGGTATCCTCGTGTTTGTTGCAGGGGGACAAAAGGATGCACGCTATTGAATTCAGGCCATGAGATTGGTTGCATCTCTGCTGCCGAATTGAGCTTCATGGTACAGGAACCCAAAGGGATCATGCTGTGTACCAAAGAAAGATCGCGGGTTTCGAGTCGTTTAAGGTAGCGCAATAACTCCGTTTCTGAACGATGCTTGTGAAATACTTCGTGCGTGAGAAATTCGCTGGTACGCTGGAGACTCTCGGGGATGACTTCCGTGGTTGTTAGTTCATCCAGTGCAAACGGGATGTCACGGCCTTCATTGAAAATCTGTAATAATTCGGTGATGTCTTCCTTTGTGGTCGGTTCATCCAGTGCAATGCCGATGGTATTTTTATCAAGTACACGCAGATTGATTCGGTAGGCTGCGGCAATATCTGCCAGATCAGCTGCGTTTTGAGAGGCGTGAGAAACAGCTAACGTGTCGAAATAAGCCTGGTGTTTCAATGTGTGCCCCAGCCGAGTAATACCTGCTGCCAGAAAGCGTGTCAGACCGTGTACTCGCTCGGCAATTTTACGCAGTCCACTGGGTCCGTGATAACACGCGTACATTGCGGCTATGTTGGCTAGGAGTGCTTGTGCGGTGCATATATTACTCGTGGCTTTATCGCGGCGTATGTGTTGCTCACGTGTTTGCAGTGAAAGACGAAAAGCCGGTCTTCCGCGTGAATCCTTGGATATGCCAACAATGCGTCCCGGTATTTGCCGTTTATAGACATCTCGGGTGGCAAAAAAAGCTGCGTGGGGGCCACCGTAACCCAGCGGCACCCCAAAACGTTGAGAGCTGCCCACGGCAACATCCGCACCCAGTTCACCGGGTGCTTTTAGTAAAGTGAGGGCCAATAGATCAGTGACAAGTACGACCATGACTCCTGCTTCATGTGCCTTGGCAATACGATCAGAATAATTGGGTGCTGCACCCTCAGTGCTTGGGTACTGCAGGAGCACCCCAAAGACATTCGCATCAAAGACTAGTTCGTTGGTTGAGATGGATCGTACTTCGATGCCCAGCGGTTTGGCGCGAGTTTGTAATAGTTCAAGATTTTGGGGGTGACAATCGTCTGCTGCTAAAAAAACATTGCGGTTGCCTTTGCCCTTAACCGCATGGCACATGGTCATGGCTTCAGCACAAGCTGTGGCTTCGTCCAACAGCGATGCATTTGAGATTTCCAATCCGGTAAGGTCGCATACCATGGTTTGAAAGTTAAGCAGGCTCTCCAGTCGCCCTTGGGAAATTTCGGCTTGATAGGGGGTGTACTGAGTGTACCAGCCGGGGTTCTCTAACAAATTACGTTGGATGACCGGGGGCACGATGCAATCGGAAAAGCCCATACCAAGGTAACTACGATGAGGTTTGTTTTCGGATATGATTTTCCTCAAGCGACTTAATGCTGCGTGCTCGGACAACGCCTCAGGGAGTGTCAGGGGTTGAGAGCTGCGGATGGAGTCGGGCACCACCGCTCCCATAAAATTATCCATCGAATCGAATCCAATCGTCTTCAACATTGCCCGGGCTTCATCGGCGTCAGGGCCAATGTGCCGGTTGGCAAAGTGATCAGGGTGGGGTGGAGGAGTCTTGGTTTCGGCCACGGTATTTTCAGCGGTTTCCTGCTTTTTTTCGCGCACCAACATTCGGTGACGCTAGACAAGGGATGTTTTACCGGACAAGGCGGAGTTGTTGCAATGGCGAGAAATGTTATTCAAAGGTTGTGAGCATTGTCTGAAACTTTGCGCTGACCTAATTAATAAAAAAACCTTGCTATATCAGTAATTACAGTTTATTCTGTATAAACAGAATATAAAGAAATGTTAGGTATAACTCCAGTTCAACAGAAATTTATCCTTCATTGGGGCGAAATGGGTACGCGGTGGGGCATCAACCGTACGGTCGCTCAAATACATGCCTTACTTTATATCTGGCCTGAGCCGCTTAATGCCGATGAAATCAGACTGACTCTGTCGGTGGCACGGTCTAACGTTAGTAATAGTCTTAAAGAATTAAATGGTTGGGGCCTACTGAAAACGGTTCAGAAACTCGGCGACCGTAAGGATCACTTCAACACTTTGGAGGATCCTTGGGAAATGTTTCGGATT
>CAZHJW010000014.1:0-25607 GCA_964533265.1 uncultured Pedosphaera sp. | reverse complement strand
ATATCCGTCTACTAAAATCCGCACAACCGCCATGAAAGTAGTCTCCACTCATGGGGCCGGGTAGTCGAGGGCTTTTCAATATCACGGACTTTTGTTATGTTACTAGGCGTGCCGATCTACGAGTATGAACACACTGAGGGAAGCAAAGTCTGTCCGAACAGTTTTGAGATAAACCGGCCCATGCAAACCCCGCCGTTGACCGAGTGTCCGGTTTGCAAAAAGCCTGTGCATAAGGTCTTTGGGTCGATTTATATGCCGAAACACCTTAAAAAAGTGAATGTCCGGGAGGCTACCAATAATGGTTTTACTGTACTGAAAAAATCGAGCAAAGGAGAATATGAGGTGCATAAGCCGGATCGGGGGATTTAATGCCTGAACGACTCCATGTTTATTTTTCTGGCCATGTCCAGGGTGTGGGTTTTCGGTATTTAGTTAAGCAGCTTTCGTTGGAGTTTGAGGTTACTGGATGGGTGAAAAACCTTCCTGATGGTCGAGTTGAGCTGATGGTCGAAGGTGTGCGTGACGAATTAGAGACTTTTCAAGAGGCTATTCCCGATGCAGGATTACGCCGCTTTATCCATGAGGCCCAATTGCATTGGAGCGAAGGAACGGGTGAATTTCGAGGTTTCGAGATTGCTCCTTAAGGCTTCGTCATGAGATACGCTATTATATCAGATATCCACGGTAACCTTGAAGGGTTGAACACCGTGATGGAACATGCCAAGTCTAATGGCGTGGATAAGTTTGTGTGTGGTGGTGATGTTGTCGGCTACAATGCCAACCCGAAGGAGTGCATGGATATTGTTCGAGGGCTTGATATGCCCTGTGTGATGGGTAATCACGATGAATATATCGGGCAGGATTGCGATCTCTCTGCGTTCAATCCGGTGGCGGCGGATGCGGTCTTATGGTGTCGTAAAGAGTTGAGTGAGGAGGATAGACAATGGCTTCGTGAGCTTCGTTATGTGCGTTTGGTGGATCACTTCTCCATTGTCCATAGCACCATGGATAGTCCAAGGTACTGGGGCTACGTGCAGGATGCTGGCGATGCTGCGGCGAACTTTACTTATCAGAGCACCAACCTTTGTTTTCATGGACATACCCATGTGCCGCAAATGTTTATTGATGATGGTGTGGATATTCATCATGGAGGCTTCATTGAAGATGGAGACATCTTTAAGCCTTTGAGGCTCGAGATTGGGAACCGCTACTTCATTAACGTGGGGAGTGTGGGGCAGCCACGTGACGGAGACCCAAGAGCGGCCTATTGCATATACGATTCTGAGGAAGAAACAGTGCAGCTATTCCGGTTGGAATATGATATTGAAACGACTAAAGCCAAGATACGCGAGGTCGGATTGCCAGAACGACTTGCTGAGCGTTTGGACCATGGCAAGTAGTTCGTTTTTGCGTGAAGATATTGATACTCAAACCCAGTTCTCTCGGGGATATTATTCACGCCATCCCTGTGCTGCGCCTTATCAAACAGCAGCGCCCGGATTGGGAGGTGCATTGGTGGATCGCTAAGCATTTTGCTCCAATTCTAGAGAAGGACAGCGACATTAGTGCATTGCATTATTTCGATCGGCACGGGTGGGGCTCTATTAGGGGAATTAGTCGTGGTATTCAAGGAGTGAGGCGGATGCGCCGTGAGCAATTTGATGTGATTATTGATTTACAAGGTCTTGCACGGAGTGCCTTGCATGGGTGGGCGGCACGGGGGGGGTATACGTTGGGTTTGGATCAACGACGAGAAGGGGCAACTGTATTGTATGATGAGGCTATTGAACGTCCCAACCAAGAGACTCATGCGGTGGATTGGTGCCGTGAGGTGTTACCAAAGCTTGGGTTGAAATCTGAAGGTAGTTTTGAATGGCTGCCCGAACGGCCTTGGCTTATAGAAAATTTGTTCGCGCAGGGTTTTGAATCTGGTTGTCGCTGGATTGCATTGTGTCCGGGGGCACGCTGGGGGAGTAAACAGTGGCCGTTGGATTCGTTTAGGACCCTCGTTCATAAAATGAAACCATCAAATGTACATTTTGTTGTTATTGGTGGAGGGGAAGATCGGGCTATTGGGGAACACTTGGGGCGTGAAGAGAGAGTGCTTGATTTAACCGGTCGTACTACCATTCCTGAGATGGTTGAATGGTTGCGGGTTTGTTCAGTTGTGATCACTAATGACACAGGACCGATGCATGCTGCTGCTGCTGTGAATACGCCAGTCGTGGCACTATTCGGGCCGACGGATCCGCGACTTACTGGTCCCTATCTAGCTCGAGGCAAGGTGTTGCATAATCAGCAATTACCGTGCAGCCCCTGCTTCCAAAGGTTTTGCTATCATACAGAAGATCGCGAATGTTTACATGGAATCTCACCTGAAGAAGTAGTAGATGCTGTTAGTGCGTGTGAATAACTCGGTGATTGAATATTCGATTTCACCTCGCGAAAGTAAACCAATTGTGCAAATCTGAATCTGTGGGGAGGTTCTTCTTATGGGTGATAGGTTTGTGTTGTGTTCCTGGAATTCACGGTCAGTTGCTTGATGTGCGGGTGGATAGTGGGCGCGATAACTTCGTTCTTGATGAACGTGTGATCGTTTCTGTTTCGATCCGCAATAATTCTGATCAGTTGGCCGTATTGGCCAACGAAAAGAATTGGATTCAATTCACAGTTACCAGAGGCAAGGGAGTTCTAGTCCCAAAACAGGACGATCCTTCGGACGGAGATGTTTTTGTTCTCAAGGCAGGAGGTGTAGTGGGTCGTGAATTTCGGTTAGATTCTTTCTTTGATTTCTCCGAGCCAGGCGAATATACGGTTTCGGCATCTATCGTTGTTCCAAACTGGGGGGATAAGAGAATCGAGGCTTTTCCAGCACGCTTTCAGGTCATGCGTGGTCATGATATTGCGACGCTTGAGCGAGGCGTATCGACAGCACGCGGTGGATTGGCTCCGGAGGTTCGACGTTACACGCTGCAGAAAGCGCGTATAAATAGTAAACCCTTTATGTACGTAAAGGTGTCGGACGATAACAGACCAAATTTTAAGATCTACAATGTTATGGCCTTGGGAACTATGATTCAAATGCCGCGACCGGATTTGGGTTTTGAGATCGATGCTTCGGGGGTTGTCCATGTTTTTTTCCAGTGTCATGCTCGTAATTATCTCTACTGCACCATTAGTTCAGGAGGGGAACTTATTGGGCGCCAAATGTATGTTGGAGATAATATCAGAGGGAGACCATTGATGCGGAAGACTATTCGAGGAGGGGTCGAAATATCTGGAGGCCAGCGGGTTGTTTCAACCTGGGACTTTCCGGCAGCGCGAAGGCGTCCGAGTTCCTTGCCTGCGAAGCAGTTGTCGCTTCCAAGATAAACTATTTGAAGAGAAAATGGAGATCAGGAATTTCTGCTTGAAGCTGCTTTGCGATGGTGTTCCCGTAGTTCAAATCTTTGCGCTCGGTGTTTTCTTTTTTACTCCTTAGCCGCATTCGAGTTACAGCGACAGTGTCCCCGTTACGGTCTTTTACCGGGACAGTAACCGTGGCGACCCCTTTCTCATTATGTCCGTAGAAATTTTCTCTTGTCTCTAGAACTTTGGTGATAACTTCATGTGCTGGTTTGCCGATCTCTTTTGAGTCTGTACTGGCTACGACGACCGGAGCAGTCCCTTCTGTGGGGCGGGCGGCTAATTGGAGGGATAAAACCCGGGTATTGTCACGAGCGATTTTGAATAAAAGATTTACCAGCTGAAGCTTTCTTTCCTCTTGCAAGGTGTTTATCCGCGGGGCGGCAAATTGGACTTGTGAATCGCTTCTTACCCAATACCCAACGGTGCCAACACGGTAGTCGGGGACTTTTTTCGGATCATATGTGATAAAGTCGCGTCGATGGTTCAGGGTCCACTTTAAGTTGTTGTTTTCGCAGGTTAGTTTGATTGACTGCCAGCCGTCATTTGGCGGAGTAAACTGCTCGTCATCATATCGGAATCCTTTTACGGGTAAATTGTTTTTAAAAACGGTCCAGAAAGCTTCCTTGGACAAGGGCTTTATGGCTAGTAGATAGTAGTCTTTGAGGTTGGGTTGCATGCGGAAGACAAGGCCGGCCGCACGTACGCCGGTCCCATTGGTAATCTTAAATCGGGTTGAGCAGACAAAGTCCTTTTGCTTGGGTTTTTCGAGCAGAAGCAGGGTGTAGTGGCTGGAATTGGAATCACCACCGGTAACTTCCAAGACGCGCTGCTCCTCCATTGCTCCGGTGGTCGCGTTGGGGACAGCGGCTCTAATTACCTTTGCGGTGCCCGGTTTACCGGGGCCAACGCGAATGATTTTGAAACCAGCTGGAGATTCTCCTAGTTTGTGTTTGCTTAAGGACAGTGGGTTTTCAGCAGCTTGGGTGTAAGACCCACAAAGCAGAAAGGTAAGAGCTAACCTCATGGTCCTAGTAGATCATATCGGCAACGGTATGGCCAGCCGGTATGAAGGGAAATACGTGCTCGGTGTAGGGAGTGATCACATCCAAAACGTAAGGTTCCTTTGCGGTTAGCATGCGGCGTATGGCTGCCCTTAGGTCCTTCTTGTACATTACGCGTTCGCATTTGACCCCGAAGCCTGCGCACATGGTGGGATAGTCGGGATATACAGACATGGGATCATCCGGATTACCAAGATAGGTGTGACCACGGTTGCCTTTATAAAAACGGTCTTCCCATTGTACTACCATTCCTAGGTGCTGGTTATTCAAAACAAGTGCCTTCGCATTGATTTTCTCAATCTTAGCCGTAGCCAATTCCTGGATGTTCATAAGGAAGGAGCCATCGCCGTCGATATCCACCACCTCCTTATTCGGATGCGCGACTTTTACTCCAAGTGCAGCGGGGTAGCCAAAGCCCATAGCGCCAAGGCCTGCACTAGTAATCAGCTGCCTTGGGTGTTTGTATTGATAGTGTTGACCGGCCCACATTTGGTGTTGACCCACACCTGTGGTGATAATGGCGTTACCTTTACTTTCCTTATAAAGGGTGGCAATGGCATGTTGAGGAAGGATGACTTGATCTTCTTTGCCTTTAAGCTGTTCCTTTATATGGGAAGAGCTCATCACTTCATTGGTTGCTTCGTATCTCAAAGGCGCACGTTGTTTCCATTCAGCGATTTGTTTATGCCATTTGTTAAAACGGGCTTTGATTGGCCGGGTTTTAACCATTTTGATCAGTTTGCTAAGTGCAAATTTTAGGTCACTATGTACAGGTAGTTGAACTTGCCTATTCTTATTGTGTTCAGAGTGATCCAGATCGACGTGGACAATGGTGCCGTGTTCACAGAATTTATCCACCTTGCCAGTTACTCGGTCGTCAAACCTAACTCCGAAGGCTAAAAGCAGATCCGCTCCATCGGCAATCTTGCAAACATTTCCTTTGGTGTCTTTACGTAGTTCGCCACTTACAGCCCAATTGGCGTATGCGGCCCCGTGCATGCCAAGCCAGCGGAGGGAGAGCGCATCGTTTTCCGGGAAGGCCCCCACTCCCATGATGGTGGTCGTAACGGGTATTTTCGTAGCTTCAGCAAAGGTGCGGAGTTCCTTGGAAGCGTTGGCTGTGATAATCCCGCCGCCCACATACAGAACGGGCCGTTTAGCCTTTTCAATGAGCCCGATAATTTCGTTGAGTTCCAGATCGTCTGCTTTTGGGCAGGGGTGGTAGCCAGGTAAATCAAGTTTGGTTGGCCAGAGAGGTTGCGCTGTCTGTTGTTGGATGTTCTTTGGAAAATCGATAATCACCGGTCCAGGACGGCCTGTTTGGGCTATATGAAAAGCTTCCTTTACGACGCGTGGAATTTCACGGATATCGGTGATAAGATAGCTGTGCTTAACCACGCCCAGTGTCATTCCGTAGAAATCGGTTTCCTGAAAAGCGCCCTTGCCGATCATGGCCTGTGGCACCTGACCGGTGAGAGCCACTAATGGAGTGCTGTCCATCCAGGCATCGGCAATGCCCGTAACGAGATTGGTGGCACCTGGGCCGCTGGTAGCCATGCATACGCCGGCCCTGCCAGTAGCACGCGCATATCCTTCCGCAGCAAATACTCCTCCTTGTTCGTGACGAGGCAGGATGGTGCGAATTTGCTTGGATTTGGTCAGTGCCTGATGAAGCTCCATGCTAGCACCGCCAGGATAGGCGAAGATTGTATCTACTCCTTCGCGCTCCAGAGCATCCACAAGGATTTCACAGCCTTTCATCGGTTTGCCGAGCTTGCGGCGGATACTTTTAGTTTTTCTGGCTTTGCTGGTCATTGGTGCTTCGGTTTGGCTGCTGATTTAGGCGAAATAAAAAGACCCACGACCGTTTCCAGCCGCGGGTCCTTGTCGAAATTCATCCTAGCCTTGACAGGGCCCAGCGGCATCAGTGAGTAATACCGGTAGGCTTAAGGTTTGTAGTGATAGGTTTAACACGTTCGGGGGAGGGACTTCTAACAGGAAATGAACCGTGGGTCAATGTCCATCAGAGCCGTTGTTATCATGTCCGTTGGATTGTTCAGTTTTCGTCTTGTTTGGGTCTAATTTCTTGATGAGACCTATTTTCTCAGCTCCAAAGAGATAGCCGGTTGCCAATAACAACTGGACAAGCACGACAATGGCTCCAATTTTGACGTATTGCATGAAGGTGACATTGTGACCTTCCTTTTTGAGAATGCCAATGGCTACCACTGTTGAGGCACTGCCGATAGGGGTGAAGTTGCCTCCTAGGCCGGCCCCGAAAATCAGGCTCCACCAAAGCATGTGGCCGTAATCGGCGAACCAGTTTAGTTCGGTGATCTGAGATTGAAAACCGCCGAGCACTTTGGCCAGTACGGCTGCCAGCGGTATGTTGTCAGTTAGGCCGCTGAAAAATGCGCTGCTCCACATCATAACAACAGGCCCTTTAATTGGTCCAGAACTCAGGGGTGATTTAAGCCAGTCGCCAATCATTGCGAGGACACCTGCGTGTTCCATGACTCCCAGTAATGTAAAGAGGCCTAGGAAGAAGAGAACCAGGGTCCACTCTACTTCGTTTAGAACACTCTCCACATCGGTCGGATAAATAACAAGCATGACGGCGGCTCCCATGAGGGCAATCACCTCTAATCCAATGTCTGGATGCTTGAGTAGAGGAATGGAGTCTTTTAATGCGAACCCAAGAATGATCGCTCCTAGAACACAAGCCGACATGTAAAAGAACTTTCGATCCTTTACTGTTTCCCACTCATCGAAAGCATCGACCATGGCTTCGGCCGTGGCCTTTTCCTCCTCGTTGGCTATGGGTTTAATTTTGAAGAGGAATCGTGCTAAATACAGTGTAGCTACAAAGGCGATTAGACAATATGGCCCTGCGACCTTTAGGAACTCCGCATACCCAATTCCTGCAGCTGTTCCCACAATAATGTTGGGGATGGAGGAAATCAGAGTTAGCAGGCCGCCGATATTGGTATAAATGCCTTCAGCCAATAAAAAAGGCATGGCCGACAGTTTTAGTTTTTTGCAGGCCACAATAGTGAGGGAACCCACAATGATCATGGCCGTGACGTTGTTTAGGAAGGCGCTAAACACCACCGTTAGGCCGGAGAAACAAATAAGCAATTTGAAGGGGTCTCCTCGGGAAGCTTTGAGGATTTTCACACTAATCCATGCGAAAAGGCCGCTACGCGAAATAAGTGTTACAAAGATCGTTGAGCCAATAATGATACCAATTGTGCCCCAGTCGATCATCACAATGTAAGATGGAATCGAATGAGCGGAGTCTCCACCGTGACTCACTGCTTCAATCAGGTGCTTCGAAATTTCTTTATGCGAGAACCCCAATAGAAGGGCAATGCCTGCTCCAAGTAGTACAAGAATGGCTTTGTTGACCTTTTCCAGAGCAAGCATGCCTAGAGTAACAGCCAGAAGGAGACCAAATACATACTTCGGGGGTGTGCCTTGGGAGTGTAGCATTACAGCACACACAGTCGTGACTATTGTCACAGCAATGGTGACATGTAGTGGATTGTGTAATTTCTTGGCAGGTGCGTTATCAGTGGCTTCGCTCATTATTTCTCCTTACACAATTAATAGTGGAGTGGTTCTTAATTCCACGGCCAGGGAATAGGCGGTGGCGTTCATAGCCAACTGATTTTCGTCGTGTGCCTGCAGGACGACTAGAGAGATTTTGTTTTCAGAAACAACTTTTCGGTATTCTTCCAATGGGTGGCCATGAGCGATGTGCTTGATGACTTTTAGGTTTGCGTGTTTTTCGTTAAGGACTGTTTCGCAAGAGTCAATGTAATCCGATGGTTCGCCAAGTAATTGAGCTTGGATAGTCTCTCTCGCGATGTCCGTGTCTATTTCAGGAATCTTACCAATCACTTCCATATAGCGATTGAAAATCGAGTCGTCCTCAATGTGGGTAAGATGTAGAGAGCCTCCGGTATCAGTCATAAAGATAGCGTGATTCACAAGGCCGTCTTCGCCCACTAAATGTTCGTTAACAGCCATGACACTGTCGGTAGTTTTCACCGCATGCTCAGGTACTCCTTCGCGATCAGGGTGAGGCATGATCGCTACGGGTGGCTCGGTGACCTGAATTAATACGTCCAGATGTTCTCCAAGGCTGTGAGGCCACTGCCATGCTTCGCTGTGTAAATGGCGGTAGGTAATGATTAGGTCAGGATTTTTGTTTTCCACCAGATCAAGTAGTTCCCTGACAGTTTTGAAGTTTTCTGAGCTAAGGGTATCCCACGAGCCATCTATCGAGGAAAAGAACGCCTTCGCATTTTCCATGTATTTGTTTGCTGCTTCGCTCTTGAGATCGGTTACGACCAGAGCCTTCGCCATTGAAGGCGGCTTGTATTGAAATATTGTTTTGCTGGCGGCATTGAAGACACTGGCAAATTGATCCACCGAACTCATGCGGTGATTGAAGCGAACTCACCACATAAGCTGCAAGGCAATTCGATTCCAAAAAGTTCTCTAAATTATAATGGGTTCAGGCAGGTTCCTGTTGAGTGAGGCAATGAAAGGAGCCAAGTCCCCAAACCAGATCAGTAGAATCAATGTCAATTACCTCTCGAGTAGGGAAGCAATCCTGTAAAATAATTTTAGCTTCTTGGTCGTTGGGATGGTTGTAGGTGGGCAGTAAGACTACTGAATTACCGATATAAAAATTAGCGTAACTGGCAGGCAGTCGCTCCCCGTTTAATTCCACGGCACCGGGCATGGGTAATTCAATAATCCCTAGTGGAGAATCTTTCTCTGTGCGCACACTTCGAAGTCGTTCAAGGTTCGCTTGAAGGGGAGTATGGTTTTCATCGGCTGGATTTTCTTCCACAGCGATGATGACCGTTTGAGTGTCAACAAATCGTGCAATATCGTCGATATGCCCATCGGTATCATCTCCTGCAATACCTTCTTTCAGCCAAACAATGTTTGTGACACCCAGATAATTGCATAATCGGTTTTCGATCTCTGATTTGTCGAGCGTTGGGTTTCGATTTGAGTTTAAAAGGCAACTTTCGGTGGCAAGCAGGGTTCCAGTCCCATTAACTTCAATGGAGCCTCCTTCCAGAACCATTTTGGGTTTGAAACATTCAAGGTTTCGTACGCGTGCAATTTGATCGGGAATTTGGTCATCCAGATCGTAGGGTGGATATTTTCCACCCCAGGCATTGTAATCCCAGCTGATAACGGCCCGTGTGTTGTTGTTTTTTACGAATACCGGACCATGATCGCGGCACCAAGGTTCGTAGGCGCGGTGATGGAAGAATTGTATATTGTCGCTTAAAGCGTCATGGGATTTAAGCACCGTACGTGCCTCTTCCTCCATGGTGGCGTCCCAGACATTAATGAAGATGCCTTCCCCGTTGGATAGGGCGCGCACCATCGTAGCGAAAACCGGCGGGATACGATCGTAGAGGCCTGAGAAACTGATTCCTTCTTGACGGGGCCATGTGAGCCAGGTGCCTACGTGTGGCTCCCACTCGGCCGGCATACGGAAGCCGACTTGGGCAGGGGTGTTCAGGGAAGATCCTCCTTCAGTGCGGCTGTTAACAGAGAGTACCACTGCTCATGGGAAAGACTCACTTCGTCGGCTTTGGCCAATTCGCGAATGCGTTCAGGCTTGGTGCTGCCAATAATCGGTATAATACCAGAGGGGTGCCTGAGTAACCACGCGAGCGCCACCGCTGCGCGGGTGAAGCCCGATTCCCGAGCCAATAGGTCGAGGCGTCTTCGCACCTTTATTGGTTTGTATTTTTCTTGTGAAGGAAGGACGTCGCTTTTGCCGGTGCCTAGATAACCTCCGCCCAATGGGCTCCAGGCCATGGGGGTAATTTTGTTTTCCAAACATTGATCCAGAGTTCCGTCATTAAAAGGGGTGAGCTGCAGGAGGCTTAATTCGATTTGATTTACAAGCAAAGAGTCCTTGAGGGCGCTTTGCAAAAGGTTCACTTGCGAAGGCCTGAAATTACTGACACCAAAACGCTTCACTTTGCCGGATTTTTTTAAGGCGGCGAAAGCGCTGGCGACTTCGGTCGGGTCCATCAGCCAGTCAGGACGGTGGAGCTGGTATATATCCACGCAATCCACACCCAGCCGTTGAAGTGATCTTTCACAGGCTTGAATGATGTAGTCGCGAGAAAGATCATAGCGATAGGTCTCGTTTTCTTCTGGAATCCGAATACCGCATTTGGTTGCGATAATTGACGACTTACCCAGTTCCTTTGAGCGCTTTAGTGCTAGGCCAAAAAGTTCCTCAGAAACTCCTCCACAATAAATATCGGCATGATCGTACAGTGTGTAGCCTGCCTCGTGTGCGGCAAAAATTGCCTTAAGTCCGGCATCACGTGCCTTTGCCGTGACTTTGCGGGCCTCCCAAGTTCCGGCGATGCGCCAGCAGCCAAAGGCCAAAGATGAACTGCTTAATGTGCTTTTTCCAATTCGGGTTTGTTTCATTACGTTGGGCGCGGTTAAGTTACGATAGCTTAAACTAACGGGCAAAACAAAATCTTGAGTGAATAGGGTACACTTGCTTTGGAGTAAGTTTAAGGCACACTGGGTTCTGTGGAAGGTAAACGTGATTGGATCAAAGCGATCGTCGCCGGTTTGATTTGGTTCTGCGCGTTTGCTCCGTTGAAATGTGAATTGGCTGCTTGGCTGACTCCGGCAATGTTGCTCTGGGCGACTGCTGCCGAGCCCAAAAGGGCTTTTTGTTTGGGATGGGTGGCTGGTGCCGCTTACTTTTTTTCTTCACTCAGTTGGGTTCTATATATTCCAGTTGCTGGTAGTAATGTTGTAGGGTGGGTGATGTTGAGCGGATATTGCGCGATATATCCGGCAATTTGGGTGACATTTTGTTGGGGATTATTCCCTGGGGACAGAACAAATGTGGGTAAGGCGGTGAGGAAAATGCCTTATAAAGTCCGGCTACTCTGGGGAGGAGTCTGCGCGGTGGGATGGGTAGCTCAGGAATGTTTACGAGGTTGGGTGATCACCGGGTTTCCATGGAATTATCTTGGGGGGTCACAATTGGATTATACTCAACTGGCAATGTTTGCTCAATTCACTGGTGTATTAGGTGTATCGCTGGTGGTAGCTTGGGGTTCAGTTGGGGCGTTACTGGTTTTCTGGCGTTGGCGTGAACAGGATCGTTTCACACCGTGTCTTTTTCTGGAAGTGGTTGGTCCGGCGGCAATGCTGATGGTTGCTCTAGTATTGGGGAGTACGGCTCTAGCGCAACCTTTAGCTCCAAAGCGTGGCAGTTTAAAAATTGCGTTGGTACAACCAGCTATTCCACAAACTGTTCTTTGGAATACGAGTGATCAGGGAAGTCAGGCAAAACGGTTTAAGGACATGATGGATCTTTCCGAGCAAGGTGTAGCAGAGGATATAGATTTGCTAGTGTGGCCCGAAGCGTCTTTGTCACCATTAGGAGTTTTAAATCCGTCAAACGTGGTGAAACGTTTTTCGAAACTTGAGGAATCGATTCAGCAAAAAAAAATATGGCGCGTGTGGGGAGCTGATACTGCTACCAATGGTGTGCCTTATAATAGTGCAGTACTTATTCCCCCAGAAGATAGCTTTCTTCGTGGAATAGGAAAAAACCGGTGGGCCACTTATGCTAAACAACATTTAGTGATGTTTGGCGAATATGTCCCATTTTCCGGATGGCTACCGTTTCTCCAAAAGCTAGCGCCCGTCGGTAATTTTGGCAGGGGTCCCGGTGCTATAACATTTGATTTAGGCAAAGCCAAAACCTCAGTGATTATTTGTTTCGAGGATGTCGTGCCCAAGTTGGTGCGACGTGCGGCGACTCAAGAAGTTGATTTCCTCTTAAATCTCACCAACGATGGATGGTTCGGCAACAGTCATCAACAGTGGCAGCACGCGCGGACGGCTGCTTGGAGGGCGATTGAGAATCGGCGACCTCTGGTGAGGTGTTGTAACAACGGGATCACCGGTTGGGTGGATGAATATGGGCAGTTTTATGGCGTTACTGAAGATGTGTATTCCAAGGGGACGCGGTTGGTAGAAATCCCTTTGAGGCAGGGACCGCATTCCCCCACATTTTATCAGCGTTATGGGGATTGGTTGTCGTGGAGTGCGGTGCTGGTATGTGTGTGTGTGGTGCTGTTGTGGATGTTGGACAAGGGGCCGCTTATAAAAAAGGACTCGGAATTGGATGGCGATCCAGCTAAATGAAGGCCGCATGTTTGACGCCATACAAGCCCAGTTAACCGAAACAGAATCTCGCTTGGAGAAGTTACGGAGGTTTCTTTGACGTCGTTAAAAATGTGGCACGCCTGACTGAACTAGAAGAGCTGATGTCAGTAGATAATTTTTGGGATGACCGCGAAAATGCCCAGAAATTTGTTGAGGAATCCTCTGCCTTGCGTAAACGGATTGAGCCCTTTCACAAAGCTGAAGCTCAATTGGCTGATTTGCAAGGAATGGTAGAACTGGGTTCAGAGGAGGATGAGGCAGCACAGGCATTGCTGGTAGAGGAGCTGAGTGCGGATACGGAAAAATTTATTGCTTCACTAGATGTACTGGAGCTGGCAGCTATGCTTGGCGATTCGCAGGACAAATGTAACTGTATACTCACAATTAACGCTGGAGCCGGGGGTACTGAAAGTTGTGATTGGGCGGATATGCTTTTACGGATGTATCAGCGTTGGTGTGAACGTCGTGGCTGGCAGGTGGTGGTGCAGGATTTGATGCCAGGGGAGGTGGCGGGCATAAAAAGCGCTACGCTGACAATTTCTGGAGATAATGCTTTTGGCTTTAGTAAAGCCGAGCGCGGAGTGCACCGGCTGGTGCGGATATCACCTTTTGATTCGAACAAACGACGGCATACGAGTTTTGCCAGCGTAGACGTGATCGCTGAAATTGAGGATGAAGGTGATATTGAGCTGGATCCTTCCGAGTTGCGTGTGGATACCTATCGTAGTGGAGGTAAAGGCGGGCAAAACGTCAACAAGGTCGAGACGGCGGTGCGTATAACTCATATTCCTACCGGCATTGTTGCCGCGAGTCAGACACAGCGCAGTCAGCACCAGAACCGCGCGGGAGCGATGAATTTGTTATTGGCTAAATTACACGCAAAACGCGAGGACGAAAAGAAATCGGAGATGGAGCGTTTTTATAGCGACAAGGGGGCTATTGGTTGGGGGAATCAAATCCGCAGTTATGTTTTTCAGCCTTACCAGATGGTCAAAGACTTGCGAACGGGCGTTCAAAGTGGAAATGTTCAGGAGGTGATGGATGGCGACTTGGATGATTTTGTGAACGGTTGGCTGCAGGCCGGGTGCCCAACCAAGCGCATCTCTGCAGAGGATGAGCAATGAGTATCCTTGATGAAATAATCGTCAATAAACGGACGGAGTTGAAGGCTTTGCCCGAAATTGAAGTTAACTTGGACTCCTTATGCGCCAAGGTGGAGGAGCGCGGTGGGGTAAGGAATTTCATCGAAGCTTTGGCTAACCCACGATCGGGTGATGTGGGGTTAATTGCTGAAGTAAAAAAAGCGTCTCCATCAGCAGGAGTCATTCGGCCCGATTTTAACCCGATTCAAATTGCCAAGGAATATGATAGAGCAGGCGCGAGCTGTCTCTCGGTATTGACCGACGAAAAATATTTCCAAGGCTCCCCTGAGTATCTAAAGGCGATCCGTGGCGAGGTGAATGTGCCGCTATTGAGGAAAGATTTTGTGATAGATTCGCGCCAAATCGCAGAAGCGATTGATTGGGGCGCAGATGCGATTTTATTAATTGTGGCGATTCTGGATGATGAACAGTTGATTCGCTTTCATGATTTGGCGATAGGGGCCGGATTGTCTGCCCTAGTGGAAGTTCATGACGCGCAGGAATTGTTTCGCGCTAAGTCGATTGGAGCTTCCTTGATCGGGGTGAATAATCGCGATCTAAAAACCTTTACAGTGGATCTCGCCACCACCGAGTCATTAGCCGCTGAGCTTGACACAAATCAAGTACTGTTGGTGTCCGAAAGTGGGGTTCACTCGCGCGAAGACGTGCAGCGCCTGAAAGCTTGTGGTGCAAGGGCGGTGCTCGTGGGCGAATCATTGATGCGTCAGGATGACATCACTGCCAAGGTACGCGAATTGGGAGGACAGGAATGAGTGAGTCGTTGAGGGTTTTGATCATTGAGGACTC
Organism: uncultured Pedosphaera sp.; assembly: GCA_964533265.1. Taxonomy (GTDB): domain Bacteria; phylum Verrucomicrobiota; class Verrucomicrobiia; order Limisphaerales; family UBA1100; genus UBA1100. The sequence continues at coordinate 10,936 of CAZHJW010000014.1, read as the reverse complement.
AGTGCTGGATGCCAAAGTGCTGGTTGGTTTGATTCAAGCTGGAGGATATGAGGTGGTCAATGAACGGGTGGAAACGGCCAAGCAATTCACGACAGCTCTAACCAATGAGGTGTGGGATGTGGTTCTCGCCGATTATAATTTACCTGACTTTAACGGGGCGGAAGGATTGAAACTCCTACAGCAAAGTGGGAGGGATATTCCTTTTATCATGATTAGTGGGGGCATCGGAGAGGATCTGGCAGTGCAGATCATGAAATCTGGTGCCCATGATTACCTAATGAAGGGCAACCTTGCACGCTTGGTGCCTGCAGTGGAACGTGAGGTACGCGAGGCGCGCGACCGTACTCGGCACCGGGAGGCTGAAAGTGCCCTGCATGCAGCCAATGAGCAGATGCGTATTGCGCGCGAAATCCAACAGCGCCTCTTTCCCAAGGATGCTCCTGACTTAGCCGGATATGATTTGGCAGGTCTAACTGAAAGTGCCGAGGAGACCGGTGGGGATTATTATGATTTCATTCCGATGTCTGGAGGCGATTATGGTTTGGTCGTGGGGGATGTGACCGGGCACGGAATAGGCCCAGCACTCTTGATGGCTGAGACCCGAGCTTATTTAAGGATTCTGGCAGCTGATTTTGATGATATTAGCGAGATTCTTACCCGTGCCAACCGGGTGCTCAATGAAGATACGGGTGCTGAGCGATTTGTTACACTTCTTTTTGTGCGTCTTAATCCCACTGCGAAAACCGTGCGTTATGCCAGTGCAGGGCATCCGCCTGCCTTGTGGTTAAATCGCGATGGGAAACTCAAAAAGGAGTTGAAACGTACAGGTATGCCATTGGGAGTAAAACCGGATATTAAATATACTGTGAGCGAAGATTTGCCTTTGGAGAAGGGGGATCTGCTGGCGCTTATGACTGATGGGGTTGAGGAATCAACCGCTGAAGATGGTGAACTCTTTGGAAAGGAACGCCTTGTTCAAACATTAGGCAGCCATCAGCTGGAATCAGCTGCTGAGATTGTCGCTGGCCTCCATGAGGCGGGCCGATCGCATGAAGCAGCTAATCATCAACCTGATGATTTCACTACGATTGTCCTTAAGGTCGATTAACTTAGGGTTTCAGCAAAAAAGGTTGTTTTTCACGAGGTTGGCTATAGCATGCGCTCCTCTTTTGGCGGACCGTAGCGCAGCCTGGTTAGCGCGCCACACTGGGGGTGTGGAGGTCGGGAGTTCGAATCTCCCCGGTCCGACCATTTTCTATTGGTTTGTTAACTTTAAGTGAATTTCTTTAGGGTTGCCTGTATTCAATAAATAGGTCATTTTCTCATTGAGGGACATGAAATCTAAGCCTTTTTTTCTGCGATTTTTCTTCTCAGCTGTGTTTCTGTGCAGCGGGTTTTTTGCTCATGCTAAATCCTCCAAGATAGACCAGTTATTGGCCAAGCAGAATGCCAAGACCCAAAACCCTGTTATAAAGGCTAATGGGATTGATGATCTTACTTTTTTGCGGAGGGTTAGTGTGGATGTCATTGGGCGTATTCCCACCTATGAAGAAGTCAAACAATATCAAAAGTGGCCGGCTAATGTACGCCGAACCAAATTGATTGATAAGCTTCTGGGTGATGCGCGTTATGCAGACCGCTGGACCGTCTTTTTCTCCGACATCTTGCGTATTCGCTCCAACGCCACCGGCGGCAATGCGTTTTTGGCTTATCTTCACAAGAACCTCCGCGAAAATAAACCTTGGGATGTAATGAGCCGCGAGATGCTCGCTGTGAATGGATCCTCAGGCAAAGTGCCCGCAGTCGGTTTGATTTTGGGCGAGGAGGTGGATGCAATGGCGATGGCTGCGGCGACCAGCCAGATGTTTCTGGGGGTTCGGATGCAGTGTGCTCAGTGCCACAACCATCCCTTTGATGTTTGGAAGCAGAAACAGTTTTATGAACTAGCCACTTACTTTGGTAAAACCCAACGGGTTGAAAATCAATTTTCACGGCGCGTGTATACGACTGAAGGCAGTGAGACCACAGTGTTATGGCCGCCAGAGAGACGTAAGCCGCCTACTCGAAACCCCGTTTTACCCAAGTTTCCTTTTGAACTGGAAGACGCTTCGGCGGTTCCCGGTTTTGTGAAGCGTCTGGATGCCAAGCGTGCGGCAGAAGCATTGGCGGTTTCTGGATCTGCTGCAGGCAAGAGCATTGAAGACCTCTTGGATGATGCGGATACCGCTGCTGCATTTAGTAAAGACAAAGGCTTTGGATTGTCGGTGACCAAGGAGGTTAAGGCGCAGACGCAGGCCTTGGATATCGAAGGTGACCTTTATCGCCAAAGTCAGCAACGCGCTGAATTGGCCCAGAAGGTGACAAGCCCTTACAACCGTTATTTTGCGCGTAATATGGTTAACCGCATGTGGGCTGAATTGATTGGCCACGGTTTTTATGAGCCGGTTGATGATTTTCAAGACATCGTCGTTCACCGTGAAGCTATGGACTATTTGGCCGATGAATTTGTAGCCAGTGGCTACGACATAAAGTCGCTGATTAAAATGATCCTGCTCACTGACACTTATGCATTGGATCATGCCGATCCGAATCTCCCGCTGGCTGAACAAATGACGGCGGTTGAACATTTTGCTGCGGCAAAATCACGGCGGATGGTTAGTGAGGTGTTGTATGACAGCATTGTGGTAGCCGGACACCTTACCGAGTACAAGTGGTCGCCCGGAGAAAATATTAAAACCTATTCGGAGCGTGTTCGTGTTGCCGACGGTGTGATTGAAGGCGGTGCGTCACCTTCGGCTGATTCAACTTCCCAACCTGACATGGCGCCGAATATGATGGCTAAACCTATGGTGGGCGGAGGATATGATCTGGAAGGTCAGATTACACTTAACTTTGATGAGCTCCTAAAGAGCGAGTTGCAAAAGGATCTCGCTTCAATGAAGATGATGAGTGATGCCGAATTGCAGCGCCAGCAACAGATGGAGCAGAACATGGCGCGCCCGAACAACGGGCCGCGAATGAAGTATAAGTACATTGAGGTTGAGAGAAAGATGGACGACAACCCGAAATTTGGTAGCACCATGAGGATGGCAACTCCAGCACCTCCCGCTCACTTCCTTCGTGTTTTTGGCCAACCCGCTCGTGATAGTTTGGCTAATTCCCGCGAGCACAACCCAAGTATGCGTCAGCAGTTAATGATGCTGAATGGTAAGGCTACTCATGAGGCGGCCCGCGTGGGGACTTTGGAGCCGATACACCGTCTCTTGGCTAAGGAAAAGCAGAATGTCCATGAGGCAGTTAAATTGGCTTACATGGAAATTCTGACTCGCGCGCCTGATGCACAGGAAATGAAGTTTGCTCTCGAGATTGTTGGCACTGGAAAACCTGCACTCGACGGCATGGCTGATTTGCGTTGGGCGCTACTTAACAGTAATGAATTTCGATATATTCCATAAATTTTAACTAAACAAACGGAACAAATATGAACGAAGGATGCCTTGATTATCAAATGACCCGCCGGCGGATGCTGGGGCTTTCGAGCGCAACGTTGCTCGGCATGCCTATTGCCCAAATGTTAGCCCGTGCCGGGGAAACCAACCAGGCCAACGCCGACCACGTCATCCTCTTTTGGTGTGGGGGAGGCATGAGTCACATCGACACGTGGGATCCAAAGCCTGGCCGTCCGGTTGCTGGTGAGTTTGATCCAATCAATACCTCTGCAGATGGCATCCAAATCAGTGGTATTTTCCCCAAACTGGCCAAGCAAATGCACCACGCGGCACTGATAAGGTCCATCGCCGGAACCAATGGCGCTCATGGTCGTGCATCCTATCAGTTGCAAACCAGTTACAACCAGAGTGGTAATCTGATTCACCCAGGTATCGGCTCCATCGTGACTCACGAAAAGGAACCGCTTGGTGATTTGCCCGCTTTTATTACCGTTAGTGGCAATGCACGACGTGCTGGCTATTTGGGGCAAAGTTGTGAGGCCTATTACGTCGGGCGCCCCGGCGAGAAAGACCCTTATTTGGCATTTCCTGCAGGGATCAGCAAGCTGCGTGGCAATAAACGCTTGGATGTTCTCGCCAAGATGAATTTACGTAATGCACGTAATCTCAGTGTGGAAGAATCCAAGTCAGTGAATACGGCAACCAAGGAAGCGGTCAATTTGATGCGCAGCCCAGCTTTGAAGGCTTTTGAGCTTAATGGTGAGGATCCCAAGACTATTGCCCGTTATGGGGATACGGATTTTGGTAGAGGAGCGCTTTTGGCACGGCGCTTGGTTGAGACTGGCGTGCGTTTTGTGCAAGTTAACCGGGGCGGTTTTGATACCCACAACAATAATTTCCCTGCAATGCAGAATCATGGAGATGTTATGGATCCGGCTTTGGCATCGCTGGTGGAGGATTTGGCTGCCAGTGGCAAGCTGGATAAAACCATGGTTATCGTTCTCAGTGAATTTGGACGTACTCCACGGATCAATAACAACGCTGGGCGCGATCATCATGCCCGTTGTTTCAGTTGTTTTATGGCTGGAGGCGGAATCAAAGGCGGGCAGGTTATTGGTAAATCTGATGAGGACGCCATGATGCCCGCTGAAAGGCCGGTTAACCCTCATGATTTGCACGCGAGTATCTGCCATGCTTTAGGTATTGATCATGCAAAGGAAGTGGAAACACCCCTTGGCCGACCCATGAGGCTGGTGAGTGAGGGAGCCAAGCCCGTTATCGAACTTTTTGGCTAGAATTGCCCCCTTTTTTAAGACCCCGCTGTTTAATCAGCGGGGTTTTTTATTTATAATTTATTTCAGTAAAAAGTGGTGGGGGGTTTAGGTTGCCTTTAACTTGTCTGAGGCTAAAATTACTCAAGCACCCGTTTACACATGTTAGTGGTGTCGTATCCTTAAATAAAGTGATAAACAGACTATTCTTTCACGTCCAAGTAGCCATGCTTCCAAGAGTTATAATTCTTCTTATCTTTTGCCTGTCATTGAGCCTCCAAGCTGCACCTCCAGTTAGGGGCTCTATTATTGAGGATCGTGCAGCTCGTAAACTGATTCAGGCTGGAGATTTGCGTTATGATGCTGGGGAACAGGAGAAAGCTTTGGAAATTTGGCAATCGGTAGTTGAGAGGTATCCCAAAAGCAGGGTTCGGTATCAGGCACATCTAAAACTCGGCGAACATCATTTAACTAAGGGTAACTCTTATGATAAGGCGCGTGCCCATTTTGAGACAGTATCCACTGAAGAAAACACCGATACCGATCAGCGTGCTTTAGCAACATTGAAGATGGGGGTTTGTCTTTTTGAAGGAAGACACTATGGCCAGTGCTTTAAGGTAATGCGAAAGGTGATTGAAGAATTCCCCGTGGCTGAACAGGTCAATGAAGCCTACTACTATATTGGTCTCGGGCATTTCAAACAGGGTCATTACGGGCGGGCAATTTTGGCTATGGAAAAGGTGGGCACAGCGGTTGGGCAAAAAGACCAGAATGCAGAAAAACTGGAGGCGGGGAAACGGTTCTTCGTGAAGATCGAGGATGCTGATTTGGCAATTCTAGAGAGAAATGAAACAGTGCCCATAAAGGTACGGACTTCTGAGGGCGATGAGGAAACTGTTGAATGCTTGCCTGTGGGTCGCAATGTTCGGGTTGTTCTTGGGTCTATTCCCACCCGGCTCGGTAAAGCCAGGAAAGGTAACGGCATTATTGAAGTCACCGGCACTGCAAAGGTGCAGGTTGATTACGTGGACTCTCATACTGCTGATCGAGCTTTCGATGTGGATCGCAAAAAAGCAGTAACTGTAGTGGGCAACGCCTTGGTGCAAATAATGGACGGTGCATTTTCCGAGGCACTCCAGGGAGTTGTGCTGGGTAAAGAGACCAACATTCAGGTGAGTGATGCTGATCGAGATACCAGTGACAAAGCTGACGGTTTAAAAGTCATAGTACAGGTGCTCCGGCAAAAAACCCCCGTAGAAATTGAAGAGGAAAAAGCAAAGCTCATCGCAGAAGGAGGGGTTGCCACTCCAGCTCCATTGGAGAAGACGGTTTTACCGGCTGTTTCTGGAGTTGAGCCAGTTGAAGAGCAAGTGCAAGTCGATCCTTTTAAGGTTGTGGATACAGTGGAGATGGTCTTGAAGGAGGCTGAAAAGAAACCTGAGGAAAAAGTCATTACCAAGTTGACCGATCCTACTGCAGCGGAGCCTGGGAAAAAATCTACCGAACCCTCTCCGCAACCGGGGGCGACTCCCGTCTTGGGTGATGATTTGGTCCAGGAAATCAAACAGGAGCAGAATGATGGGACAATTCATACGGGGCTTTTTCGTGGGACGATACCCGTAGAATCTGAATCTAACGTGGTGGATGGTGACTCCAAACTTCAAGCTCAGTCAGGAGATTTAATTCGGGTCAGTTATCAGGATGTTTTGAATATTTCTGCTGGGCCGCGGGATTTGTTCGCCGCAGCCAAATGTGTTGAGGGGAATCTGGGTGGGGTTCGCGTGACTCGTACTGAAATTGGTGATGCGGAATTGGCATTGAAGACCAAACTCAAGACGGCCAGTGCTCTGACACAAATTGGCACTCAATATCGGGATTTTGGATTGGATGATAAGGCGCAGCGTAAGTACGAGGAGGCTTTGGGAGTTTGTGAGGAAATTGCCACTGAAGCGCGCAAGATTGGTGGTGGACTGCTCGAGGAAACTTACGTTCAGTTATGGCGGATATATTTTGCCATGGATCGGCTTAATTTGGCTGCTGCCATGAGCCTTCGGTTGCAACGTGAATTTCCTGAAAGCATTTATTTGGATGAGGCCATTCTCCAGCAGGCTCGTGTTGCGCAGAAATCAGGTGATCATGCTCGGGCTATTGCTCTCTATACCAATCTCACCCGCTTAACCAAGAGTCAACTAAGAGGGGAAGGACAATATGGGATTGGAGAATGTTATGAGGGAATGGCTAAGGCTGCCCGTGGCAATGCCGAGCAAATGTATGAACGAGCCTTTCAGGCCTACAAGATGGTTTTTGATCAGCATCCTGAAAGTGGCCGTGTGGGGGATGCTGTGGCAAAGATGGCCAGTTTCTACTATCAAAAAAAGGATTATGGACGGGCGGTGGATGTGTTTGAAAAGGTGCTTTCCGATCATCCTGATGCAAATTTTCTGGATGTAATCCTCTTTAACTATGGTCGCTGTCTGTTTCGCCTCGATCGTCGTGCTGAGGCGCGAAAGCGGTTTGATCAGTTAATCGATGAATTTCCCGGGAGCCAACTTGCGCCTGAAGCCAAGCGAATTTCCCAGGCATTAGCCAAATCCGGATCTTAATCTATGATGCGACAGCAAATGATAAAGTCTATTACTATTTTTCTATTACTCATGCCATTGCTTTCAATGGCTGCAGACAAGAATGAGCCAAGCGCTATTGATAAAAAAGCTACCGCTCTTGAGGCTCAGCTAAACAAGTCGCTCGACACATCTCCAGATGGGGCAAAGGTCATGATTGAGCTTGTGGACTTGTACTATAATGAGGGGCGTGTGTTCGGTCTGGTTCGGGTTGCTGAACGATTTGTGAAAGCCCAGAGCCGCCACAATCAACATCGTCAGGTCATGTTGAAATTGATCGATGGATTGGAGGTCATGGGGCGTCGGGACGAGCTCATAACCATAGGCCGTCAGTATCTGACTCGTTATCCAAATTCTACTGAGACACTTGATGTTGCTTTACGTGTCTCCGAAGGTTTGGAGCGCAACCGTAAACGGGCTGAGGCGGCTGATGTATTGCGTCTTTTGTGGGAGCACAAACCCGGAGTTGCCAACCGTAAGGCTGCTGAAAGAGCTTCTGAATTATATGGGCAAGAGGGAAACCCCCGGTTGAGAATTCGTTCGGCTGAACTCTGTGAAAACATGGTGGAAAAGCTCCCGGCCAGTGGATACACCGTTCGGGCAGGTTTTCGGGCAGTAACTGAATATCGAGGCATATCACGCTGGGCTGAGGCCAATCAGGCCGCACAAAAACTCTTTCAAAAACGCCTGCCATTAAACCGCACCCAGCAGTTCAAGCTGCATCACCTGATGGCTCAAAGTTATGCTTCCCAGAGTCAATGGGCAAATGCTGTGGAAAGCATGCGTAAGGCACGCGGTTTTAAGGATGGGCCTGATCTTTATGCGGCACAGATTTCCTATATGCATAAGGCGGCATTAAAGGCGCAGCAAATTGAGGGTGAAGTGCGCGGTATGGCGGGTAAATATCCCAACGATCGTCGCCGATGGGAGGTGCTCCTGAGTGTAGCTCATGCGCATGTCCGGGAAAAAAATACTATGCTGGCTGCACGGACAATTCAACCGGCTCTGTCTCATGCAGCCAATTCGGGGAATATGGCTTACTACTACGTCCTTTGGATGGTGGACGGAGCCAATGCTGCCCGGAGTGGGGCGGTAAATGCACAGGCCGAAGCTCAAAAGAATCTCGAAACTGCCAAGACTGACGAAAAGGCCAAACGTGATGCCTTTAACAAGGCTCCCAATCCGGATGCTAAAAAGGCTGCTCAAACCACTTTAATGACAGCTGTAAAGCTGGTCCAGCAGCGCCAAGGTGAATTGCAAAAGACTCAGGCGGACACCAAAATAAGAGAGACCGCCTTCAAAAAACAAGTAACCGATACCGATCGCACTCTCACCGGGGCCATAGCAGCTGCGATAAAGTCCGGAAAATTCTCTGACGTATTGGCCTTGCGGTACGCCCTGTCGCGTACGCTATACCGTGAACGCGTGAAGGATGAGGCCAAAGCGCTTGCTCATGCGCGTGAAGCTGCCAGGGAAACTCATTTGTACAGTTCCCACCAGCAGACCCTTATCAACGATCTTCTCTCTGGCCAGCCTGATGGTGGCCAGTTTCGTAGCGATGTTGCAATGCTGCTTAAAGAGCGGCGCGATTATCTGACGATCACCTATTATCGTGACTATGTCAGCAACTGGGTTTCTTCGATGAAGGGTAACAAGGATCAACGTGCTAAAGCCAAGTTTGTGAGTGATCAGTTGGCCACCCAGAATAGAGAGCCATTGGTTCAGGCGTTGTTGAAATACCCTAATCCACAGGATAATCCGGCGAAGGCTGTTCCTTTACGTGCAGAAGCGTTGAGGCAGTTCAATAATTTAAGTCCTCTTAACCAGTTGCGTCTGGTTGGCACCCAGCGCCATGCGCTGGTTGCGTACAGTAAAAAGAAGGACCCGGTGAATGCTCGTGCCATAGCCCGAACCCTGTGGCAAAAACATCCTCAGAATCACGATGCGGCCCACGGGGTACTGGTGTTATATATGGGTGGCAGTGATGAAGATAAAACAGAGGCCAGGAAGATCGTGCAGCAGGCTTTGCGTATGCAGTCTGCAACGAGCCCGGTGAACTACACGTTTCAGCGGGATTTAATGCAGGTGGCTGAACGCGTTCAGGATGCAAACCTAGCCAATCAGATTTATGAGTGGGCGATCCGGGGGGATTTGAGTTCCATATATGCCGATTACACAGGGGATGTGTTGTGGAAATTAAATCAAAAGAATCAGGCCCTGGACTGGTGGAAACGAATCGCGCAAATACCCACACAAGGCCGTGCGGAGGAACGCACCTGTGCTGAGCGATTTCTTGTCAATGGAGGTAATCCGCCCGCGGAACTGCGTGGGCATATTGAAGATCGCTGGCCTGAATTAAATCTGCGGGTAGCTGCCCACAAGGCTACTGACACCCTGCGCCTGCAGGGTGATGTGGCGGCTTTCGCAAGGGCAGTCGCTCAATTGGAACAGGCATCATCGGACCTGCCCTTTGTCAGTGAGGATTGGAGGGGGTTTGTGGGAACATGGCGGGATTTTGCGATCAGTAATCAGACCTATGTTGAAGGAGACAATCCGGCTTACAAGGATTTCAAAAAATTGGATGAAGGCGGTAAGATTGCAGTCTATCAGGCGGTGCGGGAATTGCGTGGGCTCGATTATTCTGCATGGGCTTTATGTGATCATTTGCTGGGTGGCGGTGCTGACACCGAAGTGCCCATGTCACGCCTGCAACGTGTGTTTCGGGCCACCAAGTATACGCATAATGATCAAAGCCGATGGAACACTTTCCGTAGCTATGCGCAGAAAGCGTTTGAGCAGGAACGCTATATTGAGAGTGCCACGTTACTCACTGGTGCTTTGGCTCACGTGACCAGTGTTTCGAAGGAAAGTAAAAGTGATGGGCGAAGTGCAGTATTGCGTGCCCATTCCCGGATGGGTGCAGTGGGGCTGACAATCGACGAGGACAGCCCAATGGCACCATTATTGCAGGCGGCCTTGTATCTGCGCTTGGGTGACCAGGACAAGGCTCTGGAATTATATCAAGATAATACGGAGCTATTTAAAAAGCATCGCAATGACCTTCCTCCTGACCTGATTGAGTTCGTTTGCAATCATCTGATGATAGGCGGGGACGAGCAGCGCTTGGCCGATGTGGAGGATATTTTACGCGGTTGGTTGATTAAGTTTACTGATCCGGAAAAACCAGAGAGCAAACAGCAAAGTGAAGATGCAAAAGCCCGGTTACAATTGCTGTTGGCCAAGAGTTACTTCAAGGGGCAACGGTTTGATGTGGCCCGCGTTGAGTATTCCACGGTAACCAATCGTTATAGCGGTACGCCGCATTCCATTGAGGCTAGGTTTGGCATCGGCGAATCCTTCATGGCACAGAAGATTTATGATCAGGCGGCGCAGACATTCAAAGTGCTTGAGGATAATCCGGATCAACAGATTTCCATTCGAGCAGAGTTTTTGACGGGCCTGCTGGCTTTCCGTCAGGAGCAGCGCGATGAAGCACGCGAGAAGTTTCAACATATTCTGGAGCGAGTGCCTGATGTGGAATTGGCCAATCGTACGCTTTTCAGTCTTTCTGAAATATACGGTCTCGAGCAACGTT
>CAZHJW010000013.1:23063-27770 GCA_964533265.1 uncultured Pedosphaera sp. | reverse complement strand
TTTGATATCTGGCTTCAAGGTGGTGCCCCTGGGACACATATCATCCATAAATGGAAAGACAATGCCGTAAAGGTTGTCAGTAAAACAAAAGTGAAAGCCAAACAATGGTCGCACATTCTTGTTACCTACGATGGCTCCGGCAAGGCTTCTGGCACCAAGATTTACTTAAACGGAAAGCTTCAAGCCCACAATATTGAGGCAGATGGCCTTAGCGCCACCATCCAAACACCAAAAGAATTTCGTGTTGGACGACGCTTCAGTTCTGCACAAGCCAATAACATAGAAATCGACGATGTGCGGCTCTACAACCGCAATCTTACAGCTTCTGAAGCAGCCGCCTTGGCAGGCAATAACCCCATTGCTCCACTACTCACAATCGCGCCCGAAAAACGTGATGCCAAACAAAAAGCAGCCCTGCTCACCCATTACCTCAACAACATTGACAAAGAATACCAAAAGCTTGTTGCCGAAAAACGCAACGCTGAGAAGGAATTTAGCGCGTCCAGTAAAAATAAGGTTACCAGTATGGTTATGGGTGACCTTGGGAAAATGCGGACCACCTATCTCCTCGAACGGGGCCACTATGAACATCCCAATAAAGAAGAGGAAATCAAACCCGGTGTACCTTCTTTCCTCCCGCCCATGCCAAAGAATGCGCCTTCAAGCAGACTCGGACTCGCACAATGGTTGACTAGAAGTGACCATCCGTTAACCGCACGAGTCGCGGTAAATCGTTACTGGTCACTACTCTTTGGGAGAGGCATCGTGTCTACTGTGTCTGACTTTGGCACTCAAGGTGAGTGGCCAACTCATCCAGCTTTACTGGACTGGCTGGCGACAGATTTTGTGATGCACGGTTGGGATATCAAACGGACCATTAAACAGATGGTTATGAGTGCCGCTTACCGACAAACTTCAAAGTTAAGCAAGGACCTCCATGCCAAGGATCCTCAAAATCTATTACTTGCCCGTGGTGCTCGCTTTCGGCTTCAAGGCGAATTTGTCAGAGACAATGCTCTGGCAGTTAGCGGCCTACTCGTAAAGAAATCGGGGGGGCCCAGTGTAAAACCATACCAACCACCGGGCCTGTGGAATGAAGTAAGCCTTGGAGGCAACGTCCGTTTCAAGCAGGACAAAGGAGAGAGTCTTTATCGCAAGAGCATGTACACCTACTGGAAGCGCTCCGCCCCTGCCCCTTCAATGACTATTTTCGATGCTCCTACACGTGAGAAATGCATGGTGGAAAGGCCTCGCACCAATACCCCTCTGCAAGCACTTGTCACCCTAAACGACCCCCAGTTCACCGAAGCAGCACGCAACCTCGCACAACGCATCGTTAAGGAGGGCGGCAAAACAGCTAAGGATCGTGTAATATTCGGTTACCGGATTGCAACCTCACGCACCCCTAAACCCATTGCAACCCAAATACTCTTGGGTGCATTTAACGAGGAATTGGAAAATTTTAAAAAGAACCCTGAGGCAGCCGGAAAATTAATCGCCATCGGCGAATCGAAACATGACGAGTCCATCAACAGTGCTGAACTCGCGGCTTGGACAATCGTAGCAAGCATGTTGCTCAACCTGGATGAAGTCATTACTAGACTCTAATTTATATTATCATGGATCCCATTTACCAAAACGGACTACTTCAGACACGACGAGAGCTCATCTTTAACAGTGCCAAGTGCTTGGGAGGCGCCGCACTGGGCTCTTTAATGGCCCCTGAGGCCATTTCTGCACCGAAAGCAAACCCTTATGGGGGCCTTCCCGGCGTGCCTCATTTTGCGCCCAAGGCCAAACGCATTATCATGCTCTTCAATTCAGGAGGCCCCAGTCATATTGACACATTTGACTACAAACCAATCATGAACGATTTCCACGGTGAGGAACTCCCTGAATCGGTCAGAAACGGCCAAAGGCTTACTACCATGACTAGCGGTCAGAAAGCATTCCCATGTGTAGCCCCAATGTTTAAATTTAAGCGGATGGGTGCAAATGGGACTTGGGTAAGCGAGATTCTTCCTAAGATTGGAGATATTGTTGATGATATTACTATCATCAAATCGATGCACTCAGAGGCAATCAACCATGACCCTGCCATTACCTATATCCTCACTGGGACCCAACAACTCGGCAAACCGAGTTTTGGTTCTTGGATAAGCTATGGTCTGGGCAGTCCGAACAAGAATCTCCCTTCCTACATTGTCATGATTTCGCGTGGTTCAGGCGCGTCTAATCAGGCCCTCTATTCCCGGCTGTGGAGTAGCGGGTTCCTGCCTAGCAAGCACCAAGGAGTCAACCTCAGGAGCGGCAAGGAACCTGTTCTCTATCTGAAAGACCCCGACGGAATAGACCGTGATCTGCGCCGCCGTATGCTTGATGGCATATCGAAAATCAACCAAGAGCAATTTGAAGAATTCGGGGATCCCGAAACGCAGACACGCATCTCGCAGTACGAAATGGCTTTCAGGATGCAATCCAGTGTTCCTGAACTAATGGATGTATCCAGTGAACCCAAGGGCATAATGGAATTGTATGGAAAAGATGCCGAACGACCCGGCTCATTTGCGCGCAACTGCATTCTGGCTCGCCGCATGGCTGAACGAGGCATTCCCTTCATACACCTGTTTCACCGTGGGTGGGATCATCACGGGGGCCTTCCAGGGAAAATCCCTAAACAATGCAAAGACATTGACCAACCCGCCGCAGCACTCATTAAGGATTTAAAGCAGCGCGGCATGCTGGATGAAACGCTGGTCATCTGCGGTGGTGAATTTGGCAGAACCATTTACTCGCAAGGCAAGCTTACCAAAACCAATCACGGGCGAGACCATCACAGCCGCTGTTTCACAACCTGGGTGGCGGGTGGCGGATTTAAGGGTGGATACGAACATGGACAGACAGATGACCACAGCTACAATATCGTAAAAGACCCGGTTCACATCAACGATCTGAATGCTACTCTACTCCAGCAGATGGGGATCGATCACGAACGGCTCACCTATCGGTTCCTAGGCCTCGATCAGCGCCTTACAGGTGTTGAAGGAGCCAAAGTGATCCCGCAACTGGTTGCCTAGCCCGCCCCCTAAGATCCAGCACCATCGGGCACGAGCTCCTCTTCATCGGGAGCCTCCGCTTCATCAGATTCTTTCATAACGCCATCCACAATGGCCGCACCAACTGAATCGCCAAAGCAATTTACCGCAGTACGGAACCGGTCCAAGAGCCAGTCCACCATAAGTATCAATCCAATCGCTTCGACCGGCAAACCTGCAGCATTAAGAACAATCAGCATCGTTACAAGTCCCGCCTCTGGGATTCCAGCTGCCCCGATCGCCGCTAAAGTTGCAGTGATCGCAATAGTAACCTGCGTCATCATAGTCAACTCCTGACCGGTGATCGGAAAATAAATCTGGGCAATGAAAATTGCCGCTGCGGCTTCGTATAAAGCGGTCCCGTCCATGTTAATCGTGGCGCCCAAGGGTAACACAAACTTTGTGGATTTTTCGGATATTCCAGCCTTATCAACCGCACACTCCATTGTCACAGGTAACGTCGCCGATGAACTTGCCGTGGAGAAAGCGGTTAGGACTGCTTGAGACATATTCTTGAAAAAGACAAAAGGACTCTTCTTGGTAAACAACCAATATATAGCAAATAAAGTTACGAAAGCATGAAAGCCCAAACCAATTAATATTGTCAGAATATAGTATCCTTGCTGACCTGCCATTTCAGCCAATTTTCCCTCTAGATTAGCTTCGCCAAATTTTCCCGCTACAAGGCAGAAAATGCCAACCGGAGCAATGTTCATTAATAACATTACAAAAGACATTAATGCATCATTGCCCTGCCCTATCATTCGAGTAATAGCAAAAACCTTATCCCCCATCGTGGTTAGCATAGCTGCAAAAATTATGCTGAAAACGATTAAAGGGAGTAAATTCATCGTGGACGCAGCCTTAAAAAGATTATCGGTCACAAGCATTTTAAGCATATTTTCAAGAATGTCCCCAATGGTCTTCTCTTTGTGATGAGCCATGAAATTCTCCTCCATCTTTACAGCATTTTGGGCTTCAGTAAGATTCATTGTGGCAATCACCACATCTTCTTTAAGAAACTCATCATTCGGAGATGCTTCTTGAGCTTTCTGCGCTCTTTTAAGAACTGATTCGGCATGCTTTAGTTTCGTTTTTGCTTTTGCTAAATACACACCGTTCTTACGGTCATTCTCCTCTACCGCCCCTGCCGCCTCTTCATTGGCTTCATTTTTTTCCTCAACTTTCGCCTTAATCTCTTCTTTTAGATTTTCCAATTCAGATGCAGCCTTCTCCTTATCAGCCCCAGTCGTCGCTTCTACTTTTGCCTTCGCGGCCTCTAGATCCTTATTAACACCAGGCTTCATAACATTCACAACAATTAACCCGACTATCACTGCTAGGACAGTTGTGCACATATAATAACCCACTGCATAAGCACCCGGCTTCCCTAACTTCCTGACGTCCCCAAGCCCAAGGATACCACTCATAACCGACAGCACGACAAGGGGTACGACCATCATCATAAGAAGGCTAAGAAAGACTTCACCCCCAATTTCGAATTTAACCGCTATTTCGGGTGCAAAATAACCCGTTGCAATAGCCGCAATGATCGCACCAATGATGTAATAGGTCAGGTTGCCGTGACCGTCTGATTTGTTTTCACTCATGA